>DATEWO010000081.1:0-5527 GCA_035257925.1 Propionibacteriaceae bacterium
CAAAGTCGAGCAGCCGCTGACACTCAGCCTCCAGAGCCGCCACTGGTACGCCGGCTTCGGCGGTCATGAGCGGGCCGCCGACAGCAAAATCAGGGTGATGGGCACGTGCTCACGGTAGCGGCCACTCTTCCTGGCGCAACAGATTCGGAGGCTCAGCGAAAGGAGCCCGGGCCACGTCAGCGAAGGGAGGCGCGGAGCATCACCTCGTCGGTATCGGTCTGACGGATCTCCAGATCAGCGATCTCGGAGACCCGCAACGGCGTAGTGCCGCTGGGCCGCATCAGCTTATTAGGCGTCGCAGGCCATTCCTTGATCTCCGAGGCGTTGCCCGACCGGTCAACCACGAAGATCGAATAGGTTTCATGTCCCGCACCGGGTGTCGGTTCGTTGACCTCGCCGTACTGGCACTCCACCTTGATCTCGGTGCCGTCTTGGCCGGGAATGACGTCAGCGACTGCGATCATCGCCGAGGGTACGACCGGCGAAAAAGCGACTCGCTGAGGGTCATCGGGCCGGAGCGGGAGCAGCCCGGTCGCGATTGCCACGCCGCCGATCACCAGGAGGACCGCTGCCGCGATTCCAGCGACTGCGGCCACGATCCGGCGCCGGCGCGTCCGTACCTTCTTGATCATCTCCGGCAGCAGTGATGATGGCGGTCCGTCCTCCATCACCTCGGTCTGGGCAGCAGTCAACGCCGATGCTTCGACAGGTGCCGGAACGCTGTCGTCCACCATGGCCAATATCGCTGCATCCTCTGGTGAGAGCTGAGCCAGCAGACCAGGCAGGGCAGCCATTTCCGAGACGGCAGCCTGGCAGGATTGACAGCTTGCGAGGTGCTCCTCGAACTCCCGTCGCTCGGCAGGAGACAGCGCGCCCAGCACGTACGCGGCATCCCACTGCGCAAACTTGTCGGGGATGGTGTTCACGGCCGAGTCACTCCTTTCTCCTGTAGAGCCAATCTGAGCGTTCTGAGCCCGTAGTGCAGCCGCGATTTAACGGTGCCTTCGGGGATTCGGAGCCGGGCGGAGATGTCGGCCACCGACCTGCCCTCGTAGTACGCAGCGTTGATGACGGAGCGATGCTCCGTTGACAGGCTGCCAAGTGCCTCGGCGATCAACCAACGGTCGAGTACCACGCTGGTTGCGTCGCCCGAGCTTTCCTCTGGCGGCTCCTCCATCCGTTGCTCATGCCGGGACGCCGCGCTTCGCCAGCGGTCGATGATCAGGTTTCGAGAGGCGGTGAAGAGCCACGCGCGGGCGGCAGACTCATCGCGCTGCCCGAGGTTGGGATCCTTCCACGCCTTGAGCAGCACCTCCTGAACGACGTCTTCGGATAGCTGGCGATCGTGGGTCAGCCGCATGGCGAACCGCCACAGCTCACTCGCGTGGCGGTCGTGCAGCTCCTGCAACGCGGCCTCACGCTGTCCGCCGACCACCAAGCCTCCTTTCAACCCCCGGCCCGCTGTCGTCTGCAGGCATACCGCCGTAGCCACCTTGTGCTGCCCTCATCCTCCACCGATGAGAACGACGGCGGCGCACTGTCAGTTCAACCCAGGCTCGATTCCATGGAGGTCCTCGAGCGCTGCCACGACGTTAGGCGGTAGGAGCCCGTCGAGGATGCGCAGGAATCGAAATACGTCAACTGGTGGGAGATTCGAGCGGAAATACGTCGGCCAGCTCGCCTCGTACGCTGGGCCGGTCAGCAGCCTGTGGGTGGGCCACCACCAGATGATCACCAGGACAGAGCACCAGAAGCGACTTGCCCTCATGAGGTTCCAGGGAGATCGTGAAGGTGTGCAGGTCGTCGACCTCGCCGACCTCCTCATCAGTGAACATGTCGACCAGCACGCTGCCTGGCACCAGGTACTCGGAGATGACGCTCCCGGAGATGGCGTGAGCAGAGAAGTTCAGCACCGTGACCTGCTCAGCATCAGTCAACTGGTGCACCATGACCAGCATCGCCTTGTTGGATACCTGCGGCACGTCGAGCTGAATGCTGGTGGCGATTCCATAGCGCTTGCGAACAGCCAGAATCTCAGCGAGCCGACGGGCAAAAGATGTGCTGTCTTGCAACTGGGCAGGCAGCGAGCCGTACAGGCTGACGCCGCGGGGCATCTTGGACAGCGACTCGTGAGCATGAGGCCGGTAGTCCATGAGGTCGTACGCCGAGCGGTGGATCCAGCGAGTATCGCCATCCGCGAGGAGCCGACTGACCTGCTTGCGGTCCAGGGTGAGCATTCCGCAGAGGTCCCAGCCAGACAAGGCGAAGACGCCCGGCTGCAGTGCGTTGAACATGGCGAGCAGCAGGTGCGCCTGCTTGATCTGCTCCACTTGTTCTGACCTGAGCTTGGCGATGCTCCTCATGCCCAAGGAGGCAGCGATGATCGTTGCAGTGGTCGACGCGATGCCGTTCTGCGTGAAAGTCGCGTTGTATGGCGCAGCTTCTCCGGTCAAATGATCAAGAAGGTCCTGTCGGATGGTGACAGCCAGCTCATGACCGGTGAGCTCATGGCTGCGGAACCTGAACAGCTCTCGCGCATGCAACGTCTCGAAATGCACCAGCTCATACGTCATCTCATCGTGGTTTTGGAGCGCGTGCACCAGGGAAGCCGGCTCCACGCCATGATCCTTCGCCAGGTTGAGGGTGAGCCGGACGAACTCGGTGTCCCCGGTCGCTAACGCGTGGTGATAGGCCGGACGGTTGATGAAGTCATAGGAAAGATCGGCACCACGCTCCGCGGAGCTCCTGATGTCGTCGATGGTGAGGTTGAGCTCCTGGAAGGTGAACCCACCGACCTTGCGGACCATGCTGGCGATCAACTGGTTGGCGGCCTCGGAGAGTGGATGACCCTCCGACCAAGCAGGTGAGTCCTCCGCGCTCTTCTCCACGCCCAGAAAGCCGTTGGCGTCGAGGCGCAGGGCGCCGCTACCAAGATCACCTAGTGAGTGCAGCGCATCTCCGATCACCAGTCGCATGCCGGCGAAGCTCGGATCCAGCCAGTTGATCGAGGGCTGCCCCGCCTTGAAGTAGTGCAGATAGACCCAACGGCGTTCCACACCGTCTGGCCCCAGCACCGGCGCGGTGGCACTCCAGTTGGTGTCCTTGAGCCCAGGCTCATAGAAGATCACTCGCTGCATGCGCCCGATGATGTAGCCGTGTTTGGCCAGTTGATCTTCTGCCTCGATGTCGAGGTTGATCGAATCACCAGTGGTCACGATGGGCAACAAGTGCCAGTCCTTGGGTTCGATCTCGACCATGTGGTAGATCCCTGGGTAGTCGCCAACCTTCATCTCAGCCAGCCGGAAATCCGAGCCCTTGCCGGTGTGGCCTGGCACGATGTCGTCGATCACCATCCCGAGATGGCCAGCGGCTACCTCAGATATCGCACGGAACTCCTCTTCAGTTCCGAATGCCTCGTCGATCGCGTTACTGATCCGGTCGAAGTGCCCATCCACGCTCGGGGTGTAATCCCAGCCGACCAGGCCGCCAGCCCGCTTGACCGGGCCAGTGTGTACGCCATCAATGCCGATCTCTTCAAAGGCGGCCCACAGGTCCTCGTCGCCGAGTGTTCCCAGGAAAGACGTACCAGGCTTGGTGATCATGGAAATCGGATATGCGGTGAACCATACTGATGACTTTTGGATCGCTGCCCGGGGATCTGGGTTGGCATAGGGGTTTTGCCACATACTGCCCTGGCCCGAGAACAGTGTGGCGAACCTCTTTGCATCCTCAAGCATCGACCGTTCCACCAGCCATCCGACGTACGCGGAGTTGTCGCCCCTGGGTTTTCCGGTGCGCTCGGCCCGCGGTCCGATGGCGAAAAGATCCCGGAGCCGGCCTTTCGGTCGCAGCCGGCTTGGTCGCGCAGGATAGCGCTGTTCGTCGTAACTGATCTCACTTGGTTCATGCGCCTCGGGCGCCGACTGCTCAGCGTCAGTCTCGCTCATGGGCCCCCCACTTCACGCCCGTCCGCTGGGAATTGCGGACGCTGCTCACGTTAGTGCACACGTCCGCCGCCGCGTCTACTGTCACCGCGTCAGAACTGCGCGTGCCAGCTCGGGCTGCCCAGCTTGGCCTCGATCTGCTTGTCAAGATCGATCCCAAGCTGCCGAGCAAGGATCGCGGCTGCGATCACCACATCGGCAAGCTGCTCGCCGACATCGTCCGGGGCGCTGTAGCCCAAGCCTTGACTCATCGCCCGCCGCAGACTCTTAACACTGTCGCCGGAACTTTCGACCAGACGCAAAGCGGTATCCGTCAAAGAGTCTTCGCCATCCCGCTCCCGCAGCCCATCTGCGAGCGCAATGATCCTTGGGTCCGTGGCAACCATCGCCAAATCAGGATCGGGGTCCCCACCCAGAATGAGAAAGCGGTAACCGATGATCTCTGCCCTGAATCCGCGCTCTCCGGGTCGCCGTTCGCGCAACTCGCTGTAGACAACGCCAGCTGCCCGGTGCAGCAGAAAAGTCCCGCTCAGCTCATGTGGAGGCACATGGATCTGGAACTCGATACCGAGCCCCCGCGGAACGATGTAAGGATCGCTCGGCGGCACCAGCTCGATCCGCGAGCGTGCCAGTGAGAGGCACGCGCGGGGCTGCTCCTGCTGCCGGACAGACTGGTGCTCGACCTTCCAGCCAGCCTGGCTGAAGATCGACGCGGCGGCGTATGGATCCTCGGTTGCAAGCAGGGGGGCAAGCATTCGTGACTCCAAACACAAGCAGTTGCGCTGTTTCTCACTCTTCCACAATTGAGCCGAACTGGCGTGCGACGCGACGCAGGAGTTCTCGACCAGATTGGAGAGCCTTGCCGACGTCGTGGAGCACAGCGCCACCCCCAGCCACAACGGTCACATCAGCCTCCGAAGACGCGCGAAGCTACGGCGGCGGATGAGGTGGCTCGGAAGCCTAGACTCGGAGCGATCATGCCGAGGCATCAGACGCGGACCGGCGATGCGACCATAGCCCGGAGGCTGGCCTCCCTTGGCGCGGTGGCGCTGTTCATGATCATCGTCGGAAGCTGCTCCAGCGCTGAGCCGCCAACTCCAACTGAAACAGCCCGCGAACTGAGCTGGAGCCGCATCCCGTTGCCCGAGTCGGTCGCGGCTTCTTCACTCGCCTCGGTCTCGGAGGCGTTGCTGGTAGGAGGGCGCGCATCATCGGGCGGGGATCATCCGGTGCTCTTCGCCGTAGACGCGTCCGGCTCTGCGCGAGCCGTGCCGCTGCACCCGACCAGCCCGTACGCGAGAGTGGCCGACCTGGTTTCCGTGGCCGCTCGTGGTGATGAGGTCGTTGCTCTCGGAGCCGCACACGGCGGTGCCCACGCGAACGTCCGCTGGACGGTGTGGTCCGGCTCGCGGCAGCGTCTTGATGAGCACCCGCAGACGTTCGAGACCTTCGGCGGTCAGAGCGCGGGCGGGCTGCTCGACATCGTGATGACTTCCGAGGGGGCGGCAATTGCCGGCACTTGGGCCGCCCGTGAAGGTGGACTCGATGCGGCGGTATGGCTTCCGCGCGGCCGGAAGTGGCTC
>DATEWO010000082.1:0-7533 GCA_035257925.1 Propionibacteriaceae bacterium
TCGCGTAGCCGCCGCGCCGGACCGGAATTGCCGCCGCGGCGTATGGCGAGCACAATGCCGACCTTGCCGATGGATTGCCCGATCGCACAACCGACCGCCGTCGTGACCTCCGCGGCGAACCCACCGACCTGAGAGGCCACAATGTAGATCTCGCTGTTGAAGATCGGCACCACCGAGGACAAGACGCCGTACGCGATCGAGACGACGAACTCGATCAACAGTCGCCAGCTCACGGTGACACCTACCTAGAGGTCGCCCGGTCAACTAGGCGCTGAGACTGGTGAGTCTGCGCCTCAAAGTCACTGGGTTGCAATCCAGCCGAGATGAGGGCCGCCGACACACGGGATCGTGCGGACGAGGCAGCGATTGCGTCGAAACCGATAGCTTTGATCAGCGACACTCTGGAGCTCCGGCATAGGCGATTCTTTCGCTCATCAGCCCTCGATCCCACCACCAACGCTCACCATGAGATCCGTTCCAAAACAGAAGGCTCGTCAGTCATCTGCGTATTCCCAGCTGCATCCACTCCCGTTCGACAAATCTTCGTAGAGTCAACTCAGAGCCTGGGCAAGTCCAACCATGACAGCGATCGTGGTCGCTGCAGAAGCTCGCCCATTGGCAGATTGCCTGCTAGGCCGTGCTCCGCGCTATCGACATCTCGGCGAATATGCGTCTAAGGCAAGCAACGCTGTGGTGGCAGTCAGCCTCCGTCGCTGCCCGGGGTCTGGACGGGGGTGTGCCTGCTGGAGCGGCCGAGAGCCACAGCTATCGCTGGGAACACCATCACCGAGAGCACACCCGCGCCGACGAGCGCGGCGGCGTTCTCGGGCAGCATCGTTCCGGACTCGAGACCAATATGGGCCAGCGCGACGAGCAGCGGCAGCGCTGTCGCTGTCAACAGCATCATCTGGACCCGACCGCGCATCGGCAGGTCGCGCCGATAGAACAGCAAGGCGGGGAGGCCGCGGACGACGAGGAACAGGACGAAGAAAACGACCAAGCGCGCCGGTGACTTGATGATCGACTGCAGGTCGAGGCTCATGCCCGATGCTACGAAGAAGACGGGGATGAAGAAGCCGTAACCGACCGCGTCGAGCTTGGCCTCCAACAAATGCACATCGCCCGGCGCCCAGCGGCGTAGCACGACGCCGGCGAGGAAGGCACCCAGCACGACGTCGAGGCCGAAATTCGCGGCGATCACGAGGAGTGCGAAGAGCAGCACCATGGTCCAGCGAAGGCTGGTCTGAGACGTTTCGTGCTCGCCCTCGGAGAGAATGCCCTGGATCTTCTGATGGCGGGCCAGCCGCGGGACGAAGGTGAACAGCAGCGCAACCCCTCCGATGAGGACCAGGGAGAGCAGGCCGAGGAATGCGCCTTTGCCGCTGAGGAAGATTGCAACGGCCACAATGGGAAGGAACTCCCCAACCGCGCCGGCAGCCATGATGAATGCACCGAAGCGGCCTTCGAGCATCCGGTTGTCGCGCAGGATGGGCAGTAGGGTGCCCAACGCGGTCGTGGTCAGGCCAATCGCAATCGGGACGAACGCACGGACGAAGTCGACCGCCGCCAGTGCGCCGGTCACGGCGATCGCGACCAGCAGTGTTACCACCCAGGACATGACTGCGAGCCGGCCGGCCCGCTCGCGGAACAGCCCGAGCTCGAGTTCGTAGCCCGCCAGCAGGAAGAGGAAGCCGAGGCCGACGTTGGATATCAACTCGATGCTTTCCGGCTCGGCCCAACCCAAGACCTGTGGCCCAACCAGAATTCCCCCCACAATGAGGATCACCACCTGAGGCACCCGCAAGCGGGAGAGTAAGCCCGCCACAATCGGGGTCAGTGCAGCGATCAGGCTGACGACGAGGAGGTCTACCAAGCCCTGCTGAAGACTCACACGACCACCCTCCTACGCCGTGACGGGACCGGCACGGAGACACCCCGCCCGATCGAAGACACCGCGGACCTGGCCACTCGGGCTCCGTCCTCTGGGCGGCGCCCTAGCCAAGCCCTCGTGGATCGGGGCGAGGGGTGGCCATGGGATGCTCGGACTGGAGCGCGCCGCCGGCAAGACGCTCGAGAAGAGCGATGTGCCGGGCGACGTCAATACGCAGATTGCCGGGGACCGATTGGTGCAGACGGTCGTATGCCGCGGCTAACCGTCGGATGACCGCCGGCGCCGACGCCCCGTAGATAGCGATCTCGGTGAACGCCAGGTCGACGGTTTCGGTCCACGTGGGCTCCGGATGCATGAGCCGCACGACACCGTCGGTATCCAGGAAGAAACCCGTGGGCTGAGGGCGCCGGCCGATCCGTAGCAACAGCTCCTCGAGACGGTCGATGACGATAACGGCTGTGGTCGGCTGGTTGAGGGCCGGTGAAAGGGCCTGGATGGCAACATCGACGAGTTGGCGGATTCCGTACAGCGGATCCTGGTACATCGTGCGTGACCGACCGAGATGGATGCAGCGGCGAACGGCGTCCTCGGGTGGGCCGTCAGCGCCGTGGACCGCCACCACAGCAGCACCGATCGGGACATACTCGCCCACCTTCGGCACCAGCTGCAGCAGGCAGTGATACTGCTGTCCTAGCTGAACCAACCGCCAACGGTCGACCCCGAGAATGACGCCAAACTGACCACCCCTGCCGTCGTCTCGATCCGCTTTCAGCCGTACGAGTTGGGGGTCCTGATCCAGTTGCGGCGCTGCGGCCGACAGATAGATTGCCGCCAATGGTCGCTCCCTACCGAGGACACGGCGCGTCTCGTCAGCTACTGCAGTGACCACCCAACTCACCTGCAGCAGACGCATCGTGGCCGTCACATAAACGACGAAGACGACCAGACTCGCGAGCACAAGCAAAACCCCGAGCGTGACAGCCAGGCGAAGCACAGATGCGCTGGACGACGCACCCTCCACAATGATGACCACGATCGCGTACGCGAACGTGGCGAGGAACAGCCCAAAGGCAAGCTTGGTGATACCCGACCGGACGAAGGTACGGATTACGCGTGGAGACAGTTGGGCGCTCGCCAGCTGCAGGGCCACCAGCGTGATCGTGAAGACAACTCCAACGAAGGTCAGCATCGACGCCGCAATGATGCCAAGAAGCGCTTCCGCCGAGCCAGCCCGGACAGGTAAACCCCCGCCGACCTTGTCAAGTCCAGGGATCGAATCGGCTCTCGAAACGGCAATCCCGACGGCCATTCCGGCGATCAGCAAGGCAGTCGGTACGACCCAGAACCGTTCCCGAACCCACTCTTGGGCAAGCACAATCCGGAATCCATTCCTGGATTCCGGCCGTAGCGCCTTAACCGATGCTGTGGGCACGACCGACCTACCTCGTTGGTCAGAGTGTCAACGCCGTCACTGCACCCCCGCTAACCCAGACGCTAAGCACAATTTCTCGGCAGGACATCACCCGAGTCGGGTGAGGTGGTGCTGCCTCGGATCTCGGGGGCAGCGTATTGGCGTCCGCACTAAAGACGAGCTTGGGCCTCAGCCACGGCGTCATGTCCGGCGCAGGTTGGCCGTAGCTGGACCTACCGGTCGCAGGCACGCTCTCATCCTTGAGGGGTGATGTGGCTGCGGCTCCGTTTCGATAGAGATGGAGCCGACAGGGGTGCCGAACCACGCTCGGCTCCACGTTCGGCGAGGGAGAGCGGCATGAAGGTAAGGCCGGCCGATCTCAACAAAACGATCGCTGGGCTTTTCATCATTGGCTCTGCGTTATTCGCGTTGGGATCTGTACCGGCGTACCTGAACGCAGTCGGAGCAACTGCCGACAGTGTGACGTACTTCGTTGGCTCGATCTTCTTCACCGCGGCTTCGTTCGCGCAACTCCTGCAAGCCCAGACACCGGCAATGACCGAGGTTGACGCAGGCTCGCAACTCCAGCGAGCACCGGTCCGGTTTTGGGGACCAAGGCCGCATGATCGCAATTGGCTTGCGGCCATTACACAGTTTCCCGGCACGCTGTTCTTCAACATCAGCACCCTTGCAGCCCTGGCGCACAACGCAACGGCACACGAGCAGGACCGGCGGATCTGGCGGCCTGACTTCTACGGATCGACACTTTTCCTGGTGGCGAGCGTGTTTGCCATTCTCGCGTTGGGGCGCTTCCTCAGCTTCCAACCGCGCTCTTTTCCTTGGCGCATCGCCTGGCTGAACATGATCGGCTCCATCTTGTTCATGATCTCTGCGTTGGCGAGCTTCGTCCTCCCCCGTACCGGCGAGTTGATCAACAGTTGGGTCTCGATCGCCGGCACGCTGCTCGGCGCGCTTTGCTTCCTGATCGCGGCGACCTTGATGTTCCCGGCATGGCGACATGCCGTCCGTGAAGCACAATCCTCGCACCCTGAAGAGCCACAGAATCGAAGGAGAAGTCAATGACCACACCCTCTGACGCAATGCCCGACGCGCTGTTGTTTGGGAATCGCTTCAGCACCCAGGAAGTGCCGAGCCGTGAATTCCCCGATAGCGGAATGCCTGCGGTGGATGCGATGCGGCTGGTTGCCGAAGACCTCGCGCTGGAGGGCGATCCTGCTCGAAACCTGGCCACCTTTGTGACTACCTGGATGGAACCTGAGGCGCAAAGGATCATCGCCGCCAATCTGCACCGCAACTTCATCGACCACGCCGAGTATCCGCGTACGGCCGAAATCGAGCAGCGCTGTATCCGGATGATCGCCGACCTGTTCCACGCGCCAGGTGAGACCACCGGCGCACGCACCCAAGGGTCCTCCGAGGCGATCATGCTGGGTGGCCTCTCCCTGAAGTGGAATTGGCGCAAGCGCCGCGAGGCGGCGGGGGAGTCCACAGCGAACCCGAACCTGGTGTTCGGCGGTGATGTGCATGTGGTGTGGGAGAAGTTTTGTCGCTACTTCGACGTGGAGCCGCGGATTGTGCCGCTGCAACCCGGCAAGTACACGATCGGACCTGACGACGTCAGCCCCCACATCGACCAGAACACCATTGGGGTTGCCGCGGTACTCGGAACAACGTTTACCGGGCACAAAGATGATGTTGTCGGCATCAACAATCTGCTGCTGCAGATCAAGACCGAGCGCGGCATCGACGTTCCCCTGCATGTGGACGGTGCAAGTGGCGGTTTTGTCTGGCCCTTCCTCTATCCGGATTCTGAATGGGACTTCCGCTTGGAACAGGTGCGTTCCATCAATGTCTCTGGACATAAGTTCGGGCTGGTCTATCCGGGCATCGGCTGGCTGATCTTTCGAGAGAAATCCGATCTGGCCCATGACCTGGTGTTTGAAGAGAACTACCTCGGCAAGACTGACGCCACCTTTACACTCAACTTCTCCACCGGCTCTGCGATGGTTTTGGCGCAGTATTACAACCTCGTGCGTTACGGCCGCGCCGGCTACGGCTACATCATGAAAAACATGCAGCAGAACGCGAAAGTGCTGGCCGAGAAGTTGCAGGCGATGGGCCAGTTCGAGCTGATCGGCCCTGAGGAGGAACAACTCCCCCTCGTCGCGTTCAAATTAGCCGCCGACAACGGTTACGACGAGTTCGACGTGGCCTGGCAGCTATCGGCTGAACGCGGCTGGATGGTGCCGGCGTACACGCTTCCACCTGACGCGCAGGATGTGACGATCATGCGAGCCCTGGTCAAGGAGACCTTGAGCCGGGAGCACGTCGACACGCTGGCACGAGACATCGAGGAAGCCTGCACCACTCTGGCCAAGAAGGGCGGAGCCCACGAGTCGGAGCGTAGGAAGATCATTACCGGCCCCGGCCATTGAGGGGGTGATCGGCTCGCTGATCGGGCCTGACGTTTGCCATCCCAAGACGGCAAACGTGGCTCGTTTCGCCGCCAGGCACCCTCGTTACCCGTCTCCAGGCGGGAAACGCGGGTGGTCGGTGGGGGCGTAGGTAGGTCGGCGTCACCGGTTCGGCTCATCAGGATTGTCGCGCGGAGTGAAGCGGTTGAGCGTCGTGTCGACCGACGTTCCCGCCTGGCATGCACTTGGCGTGAAACCGCAGACCACCGGCAGGAAGGCGTCGCTGCTCAGCGCTTGGAGCCGAAGCTCGACGACTGCCCGGACCGTCGCCGTTCTCCGGACCTGCCTCAGCAGCGCGATCTCTCCGAACCCTTCACCGCGCCCCAGCGTTGCGACCAGCCGGCCGTCTCCGATGACCTCGGCCTCACCCGACTCGATCACGTAGAAGCGGTCTCCTACGTCGCCTTGATGGAAGACTATGTGCCCGGCAAGCACCGAAACCGGTTCCAGCCTGCGTGCAAGATGTTCGAGGGCAGGGAGAGGCAACGGCCTGAGCAGGGCAACCTCGTGGAGCAATTCGATCTCCCGATCATGGATGTCGATCGACTGATCCAGACGGCGCAATCGAAGCCATCCCGCTGCGGCGGCCAGTGGGCAGAGTGCGCCGATCACGACGAGGGCTAGCCGCACATTGGACAAGTCGATCACCAGCGACGCGACGACTGCCCCGAACCCGACGCTGAGGGCGATCAGGCTCTCAAGGACGGCCGAGACGCGCGCAAGTACGTCGTCGGGAGTCAGCCGCGCCATCAGCGTTAGCACGCCGAGGTCGACAAGTGTGTTGGCCACGCCTACACATGCCAGCAGTCCCAGGGTCACCGCCTTTGCAGGGAAGAGGCCGATGAGCGCGATGGGCAGACCCCAGAAGGCGATACCTAGCCCGAACCATGAACCCAGTCGGCGTGTCCCGACTAATAGCGACACAGCGCCTGAGCCGAGCACCGCGCCCGCTCCCACTGCGGCTGTGAGCGTCCCGACGCCCGATTCGCCCATCTGGAGCAGATCAATAGCAACGACCACGGTGAACACGGTCAGCGCGCCACGGGTGAAGGTTTGCACGGAAGCGAGGCCGACGAGAAGCGCCAAGTCGCGGTTCCGCGCAACGGCGCGCACACCCTCACTCACCTCGGGCAGCAGGTGCCTTCTTTGGGCGGACGGCCGTGGTGGAGCTTGGTAACGGACTCGCATCATCATTGCCGCCGCGCACAACGAGGAGCCAGCGGCGACAGCGAACACGGCCGTGACGCCGGTGAACTGGAGCAATACCGCGGCCACGGCCGGGCCTACCAGCGTGGCGACCGAGTCGAGCAAACCGCGTACGACATTGGCGCTGGCCAGCTCGTGTCCGGTATGGCACAGCGACGGGAGCAGCGCGGAGAACGCGGTCAGATAAACCGTGCCGGCGATTGTCGTGAACGCCGCCAGCACATAGACGATCTCTGCTGGGCCGTCGACGCCGACGACGAACGCCGCCACAGCCGTCCCCAGGCCGCTGACAAGCGACATCAGGACCAGGACGCGTTCCCGACGCCCCCGGTCGGCAAGTGGCGCCAGAAAGGGTGCCGCGACTGCCGACGGCACCATGCGGAGCAGTCCCACCAGCCCGACGGCCGTCGGGCCGCCGTCGCGATAGGCCACAATCCCCAACGCCACAGTGAACGCCCACTCAGCCGTCCAGGCGCCGAGGAAGCTCAGCTGGGCACGACGCAGATTCGGGTTACGGGCGTTGCTGGCGA
>DATEWO010000083.1:0-10818 GCA_035257925.1 Propionibacteriaceae bacterium
CGGGTCGTGCCACAGTGCGTTGTCCAGGGCCAGGACCCCCCCGTGCCGAAGTAGCCGCAGACCTTGCTCGACGTACTCGGCGTACTCAACCTTGTCGGCGTCGACGAAAACCATGTCGTACGCGCCGTCACTTAGCCTCGGCAGCACGCTCAGTGCCGGCCCGGCAATCAGCCGGAACCGCTGGGTGGGAATGCCGACCGCGAGGAACGCTTCCCGAGCGGCCTGCTGATGTTCGGGCTCAATGTCAACGCTGGTCAAGACTCCGTCCGGCTGCATTCCCGCAAACAGCGCCAAACCAGAGACGCCCGAGCCGGTGCCGACCTCAACTACCGCCTTGGCTTGCACCACTTTTGCTAGGAAAGTCAGTGCGCTCGCCGAACCACGACCGAGCGGTGCAACTCCGAGCTGCCTCGCCTTCTGGCGCGACTCGGCCGACTGGTCAGACTCATCGACGAAATCCTCGGCGAACGCCCATGATCCCGGTTTGGGCGCGGCTTTGGGCGAGGTCTTGACAGCGGAGAGATTCACGAGTCTCACCCTATCGAAACGCCTGGTGGCAGAACCCTACGATGACGGCATGAGCCATACCGTCGTCGCCGAGCTCGTCGCGGCCGTCATGAAGGTCGAGGTCGAAGTGGGCCAGCAGGTGACTGCCGACGACGCCGTGGTGATCTTGGAATCGATGAAGATGGAGATCCCGGTGCTCGCTGATGTGGCGGGGTCGATCTCGGAGATCGTGGTTTCGGCAGGTGATGTGGTCAACGACGGCGACCCCTTGGTCGTGATCAAGGTGCTCTAGGATGGCGGGCATGTCCACCCCGCCCTTCGGCCGGCTGCTCACGGCCATGGTGACACCGTTCGCGGCGGACGGGTCTGTGGACCTGGACGCGGCGGCCGGACTTGCCAGCTATCTGGTCGACGACATGGGCAACGATGGGTTGGTCATCAGCGGTACCACCGGAGAGTCGCCGACAACCTCCGACGCGGAGAAGGCGGACCTGCTGCGTGTGGTGCTGGACGCGGTCGGCGACCGAGCGACGATCCTGGCAGGCGTCGGAACCTTCGACACCGAGCACACGCTGGAGTTGGCGGAAACGGCCGCCAAGCTGGGCGCACATGGCCTGCTGGTGGTCACGCCGTACTACTCCAAGCCACCTCAGACCGGCATCTTGGCGCACTTCCGGCGAGTTGCTGATTCCACCGACGTCCCGATGATGCTGTATGACATTCCAGGCCGTGCCGGTGTGGCGATCGCCACCGACACGATGCTGCGGTTGGCCGAGCATCCCGGCATCGTCGCGGTCAAGGATGCGAAGGGTGATCTTGTAGCCTCCGCCAGGGTTATTGCGCAGAGCGACCTCGCGTACTACTCCGGTGACGACGCGATGACGCTGCCGTTGTTGTCGGTCGGGGCCGTAGGGGTGGTCGGAACCTCAACCCACTTCAGCGCCATCGGGACCAAGCGGCTGATCGAGGCGTACCTGGCCGGCGACGTCGCAACGGCGCTTCGCCTCCATCAACAGCTGTTGCCGATTTACACCGGAATCTTCGCGACCCAAGGCTGCATTCTGGTCAAGGCGGGCCTCACGCTGCTCGGCCGTGACGTCGGAGGTTTGAGGTCTCCATTGATCGAGGCCACCCCCGCGGAGATCGAGGGTCTGCGGTCCGCTCTAGCCGCGGCTGACCTGCCGCCCGGCGGGCCCGTCTCGACCGACTGACTTCCCCGGCTGTCAATATCCCACGCTACGTGGGATATTGACGCTGTACGTGATGTGCATGCCATGCACAGCTTCGAACATCCCACGCTGCGTGGGATGTTGACAGCGCCTTCGCGGAGACGATGAAACCCGGAACGCGGCCCGCCCTCGCGGCGTTGGTCAAGTGTGAGCGAGGACACGATCGTGCACAGCCAAATGCCAGGGTTCACTCAGGGCATTGCCAGGATGACAAGCAACAATGAGGCGTTCAGGCTGAATCTGCTTGGTCGTGTCGGACACCGGAGGAAGGTCGAACCGATGGCGCAGTGGCCCGCTCCTGATCCTCAGGATTGGCAGCCGCCTGCGCCCGCGAGCCCGCCGGCACCAGCTGAGGAGTCTTGGACACCGCCGACGTGGGAAGAGCTGGTACGCGACCACGGTGCCCGCGTGTATCGGCTGGCCTATCGGCTGACTGGCAACCCACATGACGCCGAGGACCTCACCCAGGACGTATTCGTCCGTGTGTTTCGCTCGCTGCACCGGTTCCAGCCTGGGACGTTCGAGGGCTGGCTTCACCGGATCACGACCAACCTGTTCCTCGATGGCGCGCGGCGCCGGCAGAAGATCCGCTTCGACGGTCTGGGTGAGGGTTCCGCTGAGCGGCTGCCCAGTGCCTGGCCGAATCCGTCCGATCAGCTGGCTGACGCCGACCTTGATCACGATGTGGCGGCGGCGCTGTCGGCACTGTCACCGGAGTTTCGTGCGGCCGTTGTGCTGTGTGACATCGAGGGCCTCAGCTACGAGGAGATCAGCGAGGTCCTTGACATCAAGATCGGAACCGTCCGAAGCCGGATTCACCGCGGGCGGGCGCAGCTGCGGACCGCCCTTGCGCACCGCCGACCGACGGGGGAGCGGGTGCGATACCTCGGTGTCGAGGTAGAGGCAGGCGGCACCTCCGACAATGTCAGTCCCAAACTGGGAGGTCTGGAGCCAGCGAGGTCGGCGTGAGGAAGGGGCCATGCGCTGATCTGGCCGAATTGCGATCAGCGTTTGTCGACGGGGCGTTGGACAACACCGACCGAGAACGGTTGCTCGGCCACCTTGTCGACTGCGCTCATTGCCGGCAGGACGTCGAGGATATGCGTGCCGTACGCGCGCTCCTGAAACAGACCCAGACTGACCCCAGTCCCACGCCGAGCGACCTCTCCCACCGCTTGGTGTCCATCGCAGGTCCAGAATCGATCGCACCCTTGTGGGCCAGACCCTTCCGACGAACTCAACCACGTCTGTCTCGAGCCGGTGGTTTGCCGAGCCATCGCCGGATTGTCAGGTTGCGGATCGCAGCCGCCGCCATGACTCTGGGAGCAGTTGTGACCGCGATCGGGGTGATCGGCTACGCCGCAGCACCCCGTCTAGCGGCGATTGACGATCCCACTGGTGAGGCCCAGGCTGCTTTCACATCGAGCCTCGGACAATTCCCACTAGCCAGCGACGCACTCAACGCCGTCATGTTGGCCGACTTCCGCAACCTCTCTGCCGGCGTCACACACCAACTCGAGGGTCCGTCCGTCGCCGCCGGGGAAACGCTGACCCCTACGGAGGCGCAGGCCTTGATGCAGCGAGCCGCTGAGGCTGGGAATTCCGTGAGTTACTCCGGACGCCAGTGGTTTCTGGCATACCGGGACGGCAGGGCAATCGTTGCCCAGGTTGAGGTGGATGCGCGCGCCCGCCAGGGCACTCAGGTCAGGGTCAACAGTCAGCGCGGTCAGCAGCTTCTCAGAGGATTCACGCCGGCGCTGATCTCATCGCGAGTCGTCGACGACGAGCTGCTCGATCTGCTCGAGCGCAACTACCACCTGAGCGGGTCACACGGAGCACGTGTTGCCGGGCGCAGCGCGACAGTAGTGACGGCGACACGAGACGGGGGTTCCTCGGTAGCGGCTCGCTGGTGGATCGATGACGACACCGGCATCGTGCTCTGGCAAGAGACCTACGACGGAAGCGGATCAGTTGATCTGTCGTTCGGATTCACTTCGGTTTCGGTCAGCAGGAGTGAGGGCATCCTCGAACATCTGCCGCCGCGATTGGCGGTCCCGCGGACCAGCACCTCCCTCAGCCTCTCATCGGCGGCCCAACTCAAAGCCTCGGGATGGTCCTGCGTGCGGAAGCTGGCGGGTCTGTCGCTGGTGCGGATACGGAGCGACCGCGCCAGCAATCCGGACATGGTGCATCTGGTCTACAGCGACGGGCTGAACACGGTAAGTGTGTTCCAGCAGCGAGGTCGGCTCACCGCTGGACCCGAAGGTTCCCAGTGGGATGCCGCGCTAGGAGCCTATGTGCGTCGTGGTGCTTCGGGGGTGGCGACGTGGCAGTCAGGTGAGATGGTCCTCACAGTCGTGACCGACGGTAGTGCCCGCTTGCTCGCTGAGGCCGTCGAGTCGCTACCTCATAGTGACGCCCTGACGCAGACTACGCTTGACCGCATCCAAGCTGGGTGGGCGAGGATTCTGGCCGATGTGAAGGGTTAGCGCGTGGTAGATGAGGACCGTCCGACCGATCACGCCGAAGGTGAACCGTCCGACTCTCGCTACTTCGGGCCTTTAGGCGAGCCACCGGCCTCGGCGCCCGGTGCGCAGCCATTTGCCCCACCCGGTCCTGCATTCGCAGCGCAGGACGCCGTCTGGCCGCCGCCCCTTGGCCAACCGGCAGTAGCCGAAGGCCCGCCGGGCGGCATCACATCTTCAGCGACGACGGCGATCCTGCCCCCCGGGCTTTCGAATCGCCGTCGTCCGCGTTTGGCCCCCGTGATTGCGGTGGCCGCCCTCACTGCACTCCTGATTGGCGGCGCTGCCGGCTATGGCGGTGCCACACTCGCCCGGCGTGCGGATTCGTCACCGACCACAGCCAGCCCCACAGCGGCCACGCCGGGCGTGACACGCACGCCGGTCGCTCCGGCACCGGATAGTGCCAACACTGTTGAGGTCGCCAAACGGGTGCTGCCTGCAACGGTGATGATCCAGGTCGGTCGGGGAACCGGGTCGGGGTTCGTGATCGACCAAGAGGGTCATATCGTCACCAACAATCACGTGGTCGCCGACGCAGCCAACGGGTCGAGGATTCGTGTCATCTTCTCCGACAGCCGTCGGTACAGCGCCGTGATGGTGGGTCGAAGCCCCTCCTACGACCTCGCGGTGATCAAGGTGAGTGGGGCGACGTCACTGACCCCGCTCGAACTCGGTGACTCCGACCAGATCCAGATCGGAGAGCCGGTGATCGCCGTCGGTTCACCGCTCGGGCTGCCCGGCACCGTCACGCAGGGCATCATCTCGGCTCGGGACCGGCCAGTCATGGTCTCTGAGGGTGCCGACGCCGACTCCCCGACTGCGTACATCAATGCCATCCAGACTGACGCTCCCATCAATCCGGGCAACTCCGGCGGCCCTCTGGTCGATGCTGGCGCCCGAGTGATCGGGGTCAACTCAGCCATTCTGACGTTTGCGGCAAGCCGCAACATCGGGCTCGGCTTCGCCATTCCGATCAACCAGGCAGCCACCATCGCCGACTTGTTGATCAAGAACGGTAAGGCGACCTACCCGGTGATCGGGGCCAACGTGCAAGACGCTTCATCAGGTGTCCAGCTGACCGAGGTCGACGCTCAAGGTCCTGCCGGCAAGGCGGGACTGCGGGTCGGCGACCTGATCACCGGCATCGACGGCGAGCCCATCGATGGTGGCATGGAGCAGCTGATTGTGACTATTCGCGCCCGGCGACCGGGCGATGTTGTGGTCTTGAACTACACGCGCGGATCGGCACGGGGCGAGGTCCGCGTCACGTTGGGTAGCAAGGTGGGCTGACATGGTGCCACTGCTGCTGGACATCAATGGCCCCGAGTTCTTGCTGTTGCTGGTACTAGCGGTCATCTTGTTCGGGCCGGAGCGGCTCCCAGACCTCGCTCGGAAGGCCGCCCGCGTGCTGCGCTACCTGAGAACTGTGGCTGGATCGGCCCAGCAGCAGCTGAGCAAGGAACTAGGGCCGGAATTCGAGAACGTCGATTTCCGTGACCTGAACCCCAAGACCTTCGTCCAGAAGCACCTGCTCGACGACGTCGAGCCGATCATCGCCGACGTGAAATCAGAAGTGACGGACCTTGGCAAGACCATCAACAGTTCGTCAGCGGACGTCTCCGCGGAGATCAACTCCACCAAAGATCGCAGCCCGGGCGGTCCGCAGGATGTGGTAGCCGGGGCGACTCCGGTGCGGGCAGCCACACCTTTCGATCTCGAGGCGACCTGATAGCTGCGCTGTGCCTTTTAGCTCTCGTAGGTTGTTTAGCGACCGGCGGGCGTTAGACCGAGCGGCTTGCCGAGTAGCCCGCGCCCGCGCTTGATGAATGTGTCGGCCAGTGAGGTGAGGGCGCGAGCGGCCGGCTGGTCGGGGCCGGTCTCGACGAGCGGCATTCCGGCGTCGCCAGACGCGCGGAGCTGCGGATCGAGCGGTATGTGCGCAAGCACCGAGACCGGATAACCCAGTCGAGTGCTGAGCGTCCGCGCAACCTCGTCGCCGCCGCCAGTCCCAAAGACGTAATGAGTGTGTACTTCTCCACAGTGTGGACAGGTGGTCACCAGGTGCGACATGTTCTCCACGACGCCGATCACTCGCTGGTTCATCATCGACGCCATGGTGCCGGCACGCTCAGCAACTTCGGCGGCCGCAGCCTGAGGAGTGGTGACGACCAAGACCTCAGCGTTGGGCAGCTTCTGACCTAGGGAGATTGCCACGTCACCCGTTCCTGGCGGAAGGTCGATGAGCAGGAAGTCAAGGTCTCCCCAGTAGACGTCGGCCAACATTTGAGTGAGAGCGCGGTCCAGGATCGGCCCGCGCCAGGCTACTACCTGGTCACGACGTGGCTTGAGCATGCCGATGGAGATGACCCTGAGCCCGCCGGCCGGCACCGGCATGATCATGTCCTCGACCGCGGTCGGCCGCGAGTCAGCGATGCCGAGCATTGCGGGTACCGAATGACCGTAGATGTCGGCATCCAGAACGCCGACACTACGACCGTGGACTGCAAGTGCCTTGGCGAGGTTGACCGTGACTGATGACTTTCCAACACCACCCTTGCCCGAGGCGACCGCGATGACCTGGGTGAGCGAATCCGGCCGGGCGAACGGAATCTCGCGTTCGGCCTGGCCGCCCTTGAGCTGTTGGCGTAGCGCTGCGCGCTGCTCATCCGACATCACGCCCAGCTCGACGTTGACCGCCGCCACTCCAGGCACGGCCAGTACGGCCGCCGTGACATCGCGGTTGAGCGTGTCACGCAGCGGGCAGCCGGCGACAGTCAGCAGAATCCGAACGGCTACTTGACCCGCGGCGTCTACCTCGATGCCATCGACCATGCCGAGATCAGTGATCGGCCGGTGAATCTCAGGATCATTCACCCGGTGCAGTGCAACGCGGATTTGACGCGCCAGGGGATGTTCAACGGTCGACGTTGTTGAGTCTCCGTTGGATTGCGGGTCGTGCATGCCCCCAGCGTAGGTGAGATTGCACAGCGCCCCAGGCGGCGACTTCTCAGAACATCCCGCGCAGCGTGGGATGTTCGCGCTGTACATGGCGTGCATGCCATGCACAGCGTGGGGAATCTAGGTACAGCCTCGAGGGCAGCACGCTCAGGCGACGTCATCGCTTTCGAGCTCGGCGAGGATGGCTCGCAGCTCCGCCCTGAGCTCTGAACGCAGGTAATCGCGAGTGGCCAACTCACCAACTGACATCCGCAAGCCGGCAATCTCACGCGCCAGGAAGTCCATGTCGGCCCTGCTTTGTGCCGCCTGCTCGCGGTCCCGTTCCAAGGCGACGCGGTCCCGCGCCTCTTGGCGGTTCTGGGCGAGCAGGATCAACGGAGCGGCGTACGAGGCCTGCAGTGACAAGACCAGAGTCAAGAAAATGAATGGGTAGGGATCGAAGCGGGGTCGAGGTGGACCGATCGGCACGTTCCAGAGCAGCCACAGAATGATGACCACCGTCATTCCGAACAGGAACCGAGCGGTTCCCATGAACCGGGCGAAGGCCTCGGCAAACTTGCCGAAGGCATCTCGATCCACCTTGATCGTCGGAATAGTTGACCGTCTGCGCCGGCCCGGCACGTCCAGCCGCTCGGCCTCCCGAACTGCCCTAGCCATGCGCCGCCACTTCCGCGTCTGGCGGCGACTGGTGCGCGGAGACCGCGTCGAGCTCAATGCCGCGCCAGTCCTCAGGCAACATGTGATCAAGCACATCGTCCACCGCGATCGCACCGATCAACCGATGATCAGAATCGACGACGGGGGCGTTCACCAGGTTGTAGGTCGCAAAGTAGCGACTGACGTCGTGCAGGTTCGCCTGGTCGGTGAGCGTTTCCAGGTCGGTGTCGATCAGGGCCGAGACGAGTGTCGAGGGCGGCTCCCGTAGCAGCCGCTGGAAGTGCACCGCGCCAACGAAGCGACCGGTCGGAGTATCCAAAGGCGGTCGGCAGACGTAGACCATGCACGCCAACGCGGGCGTCAGCTCTGCGTCCCGGATCCGAGCGAGCGCTTCGGCCACCGTGGCATCGGGCGCCAAGATCACGGGTTCGGGTGTCATCATCCCGCCGGCAGTGGACTCGGCGTAGCTCAGCAGGCGCCGAACATCTTTGGCCTCCTCCGGCTCCATGCGCCCAAGCAGCACCTCAGCCATCTCAGGCGCCAGCTCCGCGATCAAATCAGCGGCATCGTCTGGATCCATCTCCTCGAGGATGTCGGCGGCACGCTCGGTGTCGAGTTCGGAGATCAGCTGAACCTGCTCGTCCTCTGGCAACTCCTCCAGAGCGTCGGCCAACTTGTGATCATCGAGTGCGGAGGCTACCTCGGCTCGTCGCTCGCGCGACATCTCATGCAGTTCGCGGGCGACGTCGGCGGGTTTCATGTCTTCCAGCTGGGCCAGCAGCTGGTCAACACCCTGGCCTCGATCGGACGCCAGCAGCGCGATCGTGGACCAGTCAACGATCGTGACGTGACCGCGCCGACCGAACCGGCGACGGCCTCCGCCTTCCCGCAGGGCCACCTGCGACAGTTCCCAGTCGTGAGAGCGCACCGGTTGCATCGCCACGTCGAAGATCACCGACGGACCCGGATGGTCGATGCGTTCTACCGTCAGATCAAAAAGGTCGTCGATCACCAACATCTCAGATTCCCGGCGTTCGAAGCGACGTGTGTTGACTACACCGGAGATCACTACCGCAAACCCGTCGATGCTACGCACCCGCGCCATCGGCATGAAGATCCGATGGCGTGCAAACAGCTCAACCACCAGGCCCTTCACCCGTGGCGCCCGGCCAGCAGCGCGGCGCTGCACGACAACGTCGCGCACCTTCCCCACCTGATCCCCGGCGCTGTCGAGGACTGGCAGGCCTCGGATGCGTGAGATGAAGACCGAGGTCGCGCTGGCTGCCACGCCTTCGATTATCACAGCCTGATGTGGACATCCGCGGCTCCAACTGAAGATGATCACCTGAGCTAAGGTCGGGTCATGGCAGCAGGCCGCGCAATCAGCTTCAAGGATCTCTGCATCGACGCCGTCAATCCCGAAATGCTGGCGGCCTTCTGGGGCGCGGCGCTCGGGCTGCGCGCCGAGCCGACTGGCGGCAACTTCAGGCTGGTTGACAATGTTCCCGAGCACACCGTCTGGATCAACAAGGTGCCCGAGCCGAGGACGGCCAAGCAGCGCGTCCACCTCGACGTAGATGTGGCGGCTGTCTCTGAGCTGACTGATCTTGGCGCGGTCATCATTGATGACACCCAGTCGTGGACGGTACTCGCCGATCCCGAGGGCGGCGAGCTGTGTGCCTTCGTCCGTGAGCCGGACTCGCTACGGGACTATCGCGTATACGAGGTCGTCGTCGACGCCGCGGATCCGGTGTCGATCGCGTCCTGGTGGGCAGAGCGCTATGCCGCCGCTGTCTGTCATGACCAGGACAGAGCCTTCTCCTGGATCGATCAGGCCCCGGGGATGCCGTGGGAGATGGTCTTCCAATGGGTACCCGAACCCAAGACAGTGAAGAATCGTATGCATTGGGATATCTGGGGAGATACCGAAGATCTGCTTGCGGCAGGTGCCCGCCTGCTCCGGCAACATGACAGCGAGATCGACTGGGACGTGCTGGCCGATCCCGAGGGCAACGAATTTTGCGTGTTCACTAGGCACGACACCTGAGCGTCAGCGCATCGGCCGGCTCACCAGGCCAACGAGTAGATTGGGAGCCGACCTCAGGAGGACACCATGGCTATCTCGCCGCGGCAGTTCGGCTCGGTCTTCGAGCTGCAGTTCCCCCAGTCAGTTGGGATCTACAGCAGCTATGCCGACGCGCAGAAGGCGGTCGACTTCCTTGCGGACGCCAAATTCGAGGTGCAGAACCTGGCAATCGTGGGTACCGACCTCAAGTCGGTCGAGCGGGTGCTCGGTCGGCGCAACTGGGGCACCGTGATCACTCAGGGCATGCAATCAGGTATCTCGACCGGCCTGCTCGTCGGCCTAGTGATGTTGATCTTCACCAAACCGGCAAGCATTCTGTTGCTGCTGCTCGTCTCGCTCGCAATCGGTGTCTTGCTCGGCGTGGCATTCAGCGCGGCTGCGTACGCGCTGAGCCGTGGCCGCAGGGACTTCACATCGGTGACTCAGACGATCGCCACGAAGTATGAGGTGCTCTGCGAACACAAGGTTGCCGCTCAGGCACGCGAGATGCTGCAAGGAATGCCCGGGGCCCGCGCAGCGCAGTTTGAATAGGCGTCGCTCGCGCACGGGCGCTCTGTCTAATTGCTCGCTCCGTCGCTGCGATGTTCGTTGGTCGCCGCCGCCTTCGTCGGATCCGATGAAACCCACTCTCTGGCAAACCTGAGCACATCACCGATGGGGTTTCACCGTCTCCTCCTCTAAAGCCACTTGTTGCGTTTGAAGCCGAGATAGAGCGAGATCATGATCATCAGCGTGGAACGGGTATGACCATGTGCCGCGTCCTCGATCGCCAGCGGATGCAGATCGAACTGGGATGCCAGGGCCATCAAATCCTGGTCCCTGGGGTCCTTGAGACCGAGCCAGACGAAAACCTTCG
>DATEWO010000084.1:0-12059 GCA_035257925.1 Propionibacteriaceae bacterium
GTGGGTCGGGCCAGCTCGCCCGATCGGGCGAGCTGGTTGATGGTGCACGGTGCGGCGGCATCGGTACCGAAGACCTGGAGGCCTGAGTCGTGGCCCCGCCGAACGGCTTCACCCAGGCTGACCTCAACTGCAAGCGGCAGATGGAAAAGACTTCCGACACTCGCGCGTACGGTCTTCGGGTTATAGACATCGACGGAGTCCCCGCTGACCAGAACCCCATCAGCGCCGAAACCGTCGGCACATCTGATCACAGTGCCGAGATTGCCTGGATCGCGAACCCGATGACAGAGCACCGCTAGCCGAGGCGTGCCCGCCAGCACCTCATCGGTTGGCATGTCGACCATCTGGCAGACCGCAACCAGTCCTTGTGGAGTCACCGTTCCAGACAATTCGGTGATTGCGCGTGCGGGTGCGATAGCGATTGAAATCTCGGCTTCGGACGCGGCGGTGAGCAGATCGCCGTGACGATCAACGCTGTCGTCGGCCACGAGCAACTCGATGACCGTGCCCTGCCGGCGCAGTGCCTCCGAGGTGGCCTGACGGCCCTCGGCAAGGAAACGACGAGCCGACTGGCGTTCCTTTCGACGCAGCAGCCGGCGAGCCGCCCGCAGCATTGCTGGCGAAGCAGCGGGAAGATCAACCGCCTCGAGCCGACTCACGGGCGGCGCCTGATCCGGGGCAACGATGCCTCTGAAGACAGTGCGCCCCTCAGGCGGCGCTAGCCTCGGCGGACGGCGCGTTCGCCTTGGCCACCTCAACCAGTGCGGCGAAAGCCGCGGGGTCTGTCACCGCAAGATCGGCGAGGATCTTGCGATCCACCTCAATCCCGGCGGCTTTGAGACCGGAGATGAAGCGGTTGTACGTCATCCCTTCCGCGCGTGCTGCAGCGTTGATCCGTTGGATCCACAACTTGCGGAAGTCGCTCTTGCGCGCGCGGCGGTCGCGGTAGGCGTACACCAGCGAATGGGTGACCTGCTCCTTCGCCTTGCGGTACACGCGAGAACGCTGACCCCGGTAGCCGGACGCCTGTCCGAGGATCTCGCGGCGCTTTTTGTGTGCATTGACGGAGCGCTTGACGCGTGCCATCGCAATTACTCCTTGTTTTCTTGGGCGTGCGGCGGCACGCCTCGGGGGTCTAAGGGGGTCGTCCCCCTTACTCTGCCCATCGCAATCAGGCTCAGGAACTCTTGCCGAGCAGCTTCTTGGCCTTGGCGGCGTCGCCCGGCGCCATCACGACGTCGCCATCGAGGCGTCGGGTGCGGGTGCTCGGCTTGTGCTCGTTCAGGTGCATCTTGCCCGCCTGGCGGCGCATGACCTTGCCCGTCCCGGTGAACCTGAACCGCTTCTTGGCACCGGAGTGCGACTTCATCTTCGGCATCGTGGATCCATTTCTCTTGATGTGTTGCGGGTACTGCGAAGCGATGGACTAGCCCAAGTCCACGTCTGGATCGAGGTTGTCGGCTGGTCCGCGACGTTTCTTCGCGGCCGGCTCGGCGGCAGCCTGTGCACGACGATCTGCCTGCTCGGTCCGCTCCGCCTCCGCGTCGGCCAGCCGTTCAGCAGCGCGGCGATCACGTTCGGCCTTGACCTCAGCACGAGCTTCGGTCTTCTTCTTCAGTGGACCGAGCACCATCAACATGTTCCGGCCATCCTGCTTGGGTGAGGATTCGACGTAGCCGTATTCGTCGACATCGGAGGCCAACTTCTTCAACAGGTTGTAGCCCAGCTCGGGCCTCGACTGCTCACGTCCTCGGAACATGATCGTGATCTTGACCTTGTCGCCGGCTTTCAGGAAGCGCACGACGTGACCCTTCTTGGTCTCGTAGTCGTGACTGTCGATCTTCGGCCGCAGCTTCATTTCCTTGATCACCGTGTTGGTTTGGTGGCGTCGGCTCTCGCGCGCCTTCTGGGCGTTTTCGTACTTGAACTTGCCGTAATCCATGAGCTTGACGACCGGCGGTCGCGCCATTGGTGCGACTTCCACCAGATCCAGCTCAGCTTCCCGTGCTAAGCGCATGGCATCTTCGATGCGTACGATGCCGACCTGCTCCCCGGCTGGTCCGACAAGCCGGACCTCCGGGACGCGAATTCGATCGTTGATTCGCGGTTCGGTGCTGATATGTCCTCCAGTTGGTTGTTGTAGTGATTTGACCAACCAGGCGGCACCGAATCCACAACGGCGACCCCAAACAATAAGGGTCTCCGCGCAAGCGAAGACCCCGAAACCCGCAAGAACGACTGAATCGCCATCCTCGCAGACCGACCCGACAACTGTCTTGGTGGACGTTGTGCGGGTGGGAGATCAGGTCTCCACTTGCGGATTCAGTCACGACTGAATCGGTCGCAGTCAAGATATCACCACGGGCCAGATTGGCCACATGAGGCGTTTCTCGACCGCTCCTCAAACGCTTGGCTCCGATGATCTATTCCGCTGGGGCCACCCGGTGTCACCTCAGTCGGAAGCGGGGATGACCCAGCCAAACTCGCCCTCGGCCACCTCTACAAGGCGGTGGCCGGCGGCAAGCTCTCTGAGAACTTCACCTTCAATCACCAGGGGATGCGGACCTGCCAGATCGATCAGTATGGCAGTGAGATCTTCAGTTCGGGCGGTCTGCGCTGCGCGGTCAACGGTCACGGGTACGGGGCGAGCATCTGACTGCCAGGTCTGGAGCGCATCAATACCGGTGAAGGCCAGCAGTGCTCTACGGCCGTCTTGCGCTTGGAGCGTCACCACGGACATCTCCGCCTCCTTGTCCGAAGCGAGCCCGGCAACGGTTTCGCCCAGACGAGTAGCGGTCGCCACGACCGGTACCAGGAGTCGATCGCCACAGAGCGCGGCAACTGCCCGTAGGTAGGCCAGTGGAGTGGCTTCGGCAGCCGCGGCGGCCATCAGACGGCGTGTGCCGGCCCGCGCGGACCCGGTGTCACCAGGAAATGAAGAGGCTGCCAGCCGGCGTTGGTGATCCACGCCTCCACCTCGATTCCGGATTGTCGGGGGGAGTCGGGTGCTCTCCCCCATCGCCACCCATTGTCGGGCGTGGCACATTGGGTTAATGCCTGCTGTTGACACCGTATTGCTCCCCCTCTGTGTTGGACTAACGCTGCTCGGCGTGATCGCTACCGGGATTGCGTGGCGCCGAGGCAACAAGGGCCGTGTGATCCAAGGCGTCGGTCTGGCGCTTGCCCCCATCGCCTTGTACTTCAGCGGGCTTCTCAGGTTGCTGTGGAACGCGGGCGTCGCGTTCGGCACCTGGGCTTCCAAGATCATCTTGTCGCCGGCCGTGTGGTTCGGTCTATCCCTGCTTGGCCTATGCGTTGTGCTCTGGGTGGTAGGCGGACTGATCGGCCGTCGGTCGTCGGCCAAGAACAAGGCAGTGAATGCCGAGTCAACTGGCAATGCGTTACCGGCGAAGAAGGGAGCCGGCAAGGCGCGGCAACAAAGTGCACCACCGATCGATGAGGAGATGGCCGAGATCGAGGCGCTCCTCAAGTCTCGCGGCATCGAGTAACGCCAGCTTGTCGGCGTCAGAGGGTCGCTAGCGGGCTTCCAGGAAGCGGCGGTGGCGTCCCCTGAGCTCGTTCACCGCAGCCTTGGCAAGGAGGCCATCCACCGCCTGAATGCCCATGAGCTGCCGCTTCTCAGCATCCAAGTCGGCCTCGAACGGCCGACCGTCCTCCGGCGTGATCAGCAACAGAGCCCAGGGATCGCCGGGGCGAAGGATGATCTTGTGGACGCGACCCCAGGGCACGGCATGTACCCGCAGACCGTTGCGGATCCGAAGGCCGTTCGCATCGGCGCGGACGTAGCTGCTTGCCAGAGCCCCCATCCCCACGATCAGCAGCGCCAGAACGCCGAGCAGGGTTAGGCGCTGGGATAGCGTGAACAGCGCCCGAACTTCCGCCGGCAGCAAGAACCAGCCGATCGCAGTCAACAGACAGAGAGCAAGCGTTGCGATGATCGCTATCAGCCGCACTCGGTGCGGTCGCGCCATGTAGACGCTTTGGTCGAGACTGTGGTCAGCCACTGGTCAGGACACTAGATGCGGCATGCGGCGATGTCGGTGACGAGAATCGCGCGTGCCCCCAACGCCCACAGATCATCCATGATCTGCTGGGCATCTGCCCGTGGCACCATTGCTCGGACCGCACGCCACCCTTGTTTCGCCAAAGGAGACACCGTAGGCGATTCGAGCCCAGGCGTGATCGCGCACGCTTCCGCTACAAGGTCGTCGGTGACGTCGTAGTCCATCATGACGTAGTTGCGGGCGACCAAGACTCCGTTGAGCCGGCGTTCCAGCAGATCCAAGCCAGATGGCGGTTCTGCGCCCGTACGGCGGATCAAGATCGCTTCGGAGGACAGGATCGGATCACCGAACAACTCCAGACCCGCTTCTCGCAAAGTGGTGCCGGTCTCGACGACATCGGCAATGACATCCGCGACGCCGAGCCGGATGGCGGTTTCGACGGCTCCATCCAAGGCAATGAGCCGGGTACTCACGCCGTGATCGTGAAGGTAGGACGCAACGAGTCCCGGGTACGACGTCGCCAGCCGAAGATCATCTAACTGATCCACCGACATCGCACTGCCCAGCGGGGCCGCAAAGCGGAACCGGCTGCGGCCGAACCCGAGCGGCATGACCTCGGTGGCGTGCGCCCCCGAGTCGAGCAACATGTCGCGACCGGTGATGCCGACGTCGAGGGTGCCCTCACCGACATAGACCGCAATGTCGCGCGGACGTAGATAGAAGAACTCGACGCCGTTGACCTCGTCGAGGAGCGCCAGCTCCCCATCCGAGCGTTGCGCGTAACCAGCCTCCCGCAGCATCTCAGCGGCCGGTTCGGACAATGAGCCCTTGTTAGGCACGGCCACCTTGATCAGCGGCTTCTCCATGCCGGGCAGGGTCGAATTCACGGCCCTCATCCTAGGTGTCCCCTCATAAGCGCTCGTAAATGTCTTCGAGGTCAAGATCAAGGGCGAGCATCAACACCTGGATGTGGTACAGCAGCTGGCTGATCTCAGTGGCCGCCTGGTCCTTGGACTGGAATTCAGCGGCCATCCACACCTCGGCCGCCTCCTCGACGATCTTCTTGCCGATCTCGTGTACGCCGGCCTCAACGCGTGCAACGGTTGAGGAATTGGAGTCGTGAGCAGCAACTTTCGCCGAGAGCTCAGCAAAGAGGTCGTCGAAGGATTTGGCAGCTGGCACGGCGGCCAGCCTAATGAACGGTGGTGACGTCAGCCGACGGTTTCCACCTCCGGAGTCGCAACGCCTCCAGGTGGCGCCTCAGCCCGCTCTCGACGTTCGATCCGTAGCCAGGCTACGAAGCCAACGACGCAGAACCCGCCATAGACGATGTACATGATCGCCGACGGGTAGTAGCCGGCGGCTAGGAGAAGCGGAACCCCGACCAGGTCAACTGCAATCCAGACCAGCCAGAACTCCACCCAGCCGCGGGCCATCCCGTAGGTGGCCAGAATCGAGCCGGTCAAGATCCAGGCATCGGCCAGCGGTCCCCAGGAACCCAGCGCCTTCAACACGAAGTAGAAGATCGTGGTGAGAGCCAGAGCGCCCACGAGCAGCTGTAACCGACCGTTCGCGCCGGCCCACTGCGGGCGTACCCCGACGCCCTGCTCAGCGTGCGACTTCCGGAACTGGTACCACCGCACCCAGCCGTAAACGCTGACGATGATGAAGAAGACCTGGCGGCCGGCCTGGCCCCACAGATCCAGTTGCTGAGGAGTGTCGAATGCGCCACCCATCGCAGTTCCGACGAAAACCGTGAACAACAAGACGTTGCCCACGATGCCGACGGGCCAGGCGGCGACTTTCCGCCACATGCCCAGCAGAGCGCTTGCCAATCCGAACCCATTGCCGATGATCTCCCGCCACAGAATGACGCTCGAACCGACATGGAGCTCGGCTTGTAGCAACCGCAGGAGTACTTCTTGGAGATCCATTGATCCCTCCACTCATCCGGTCGCACGAATGCCGGGGTGGAAGAGCCAACATCGCCGCACAACCGTGCACGACGCGTGGCACTCGCGTGAACCTCCCATCCGGACTTTCACCGTCGGTCGTGGAGTTTCACCACATCAACCCTCTGCTGGAGGCAGAGGGGTCGCGGACTGTTACCGCCGGTTCGGACTTACACCGACCCCGGTACACGCGCGAGTTTTCAACTCGTCGCGGCACACTCTACTCCGACTGATTAGAGCGCTACGCCGAGGAGGGCGTCGCAGGCACGGGCTACCAGCGCGGGCGCCTCAGCATCGTCACTGTCGATCGCCAGCGAGGCTCCTGCCCACGCGTCGACCGCAGCCAGCGCAGCCGGCGTATCAAGATCATCAGCAAGAGCGGCACGTACCTGGGCTACTACTTCGTCGGCATTCAGACCGGCATCGAGCCGGACCGCCTCGCGCCACCGATGAAGACGGTCCTGGCCGGAAACCAACAGCTCATCGGTCCAGTCCCAATCGTCACGGTAGTGATGGGTGAGCAACGCAAGTCGGATCGCCATCGGGTCCATACCTGCGGCGCGCAAGGAGGAAACGAACACCAGGTTGCCCTTCGACTTCGACATCTTCTCTCCGTCCAGGCCAACCATGCCGCTGTGCAGGTACGCCTGAGCGAACGGCTGGTCGGTAGCCACACGGCCCTGCGCCGCACACATCTCGTGGTGCGGGAAGATCAGATCGCTGCCGCCAGCCTGAACATCGAAGCCGACTCCGAGCCGGTCCAGGGCGATGGCAGTGCACTCGATGTGCCACCCGGGGCGTCCGGCACCCAGCACTGACGGCCAGCTCGGTTCCCCCGCCCGTGCGTGCCGCCACACCAGACAGTCCAGCGGAGCCTTCTTGCCCACCCGATCCGGATCACCGCCCCGCTCGGCAAAGATCGCAACAGCCTCCTCCTCGGAAAGCTGGGCAAGTGATCCGAACGCCGAGTCACTTGCCTGTGCGAAGTACAGGTCCTGGAACTCGCTGTCATCCACTGGGTAGACGGCTTGGCGTCGCTGCAGCTCCTCGATCAGATCCACGATCAACGGCATCGACTCGACCGCTCCCACATAATGCCGGGGTGGCAGCACGTTGAGTGCCACCATGTCCTCTCCATAGAGCTCGATCTGATGCGCGGCGAGTGCGGCCCAATTCGTGCCGGTGGCCGCGGCACGTTCCAGCAGCGGGTCATCGATATCAGTGATGTTCTGAACGTAATTGACCTCGAGCCCCCGATCGCGCCAAACCCGGTGGAGCAAGTCGAAGGCGACATAGGTGTTGGCATGGCCAATGTGCGTCGCATCGTAGGGAGTGATGCCGCAGACGTAGATGCCAGCTGTACCGGTAGCCGGACCGATGGACACCAGCTCTTGTCTGGCGGTGTCGAAGGCCTGCAGCGGAGGAGCGGCCGATGACTGCGGAAGCGAAGGCACCGGACGGGAGCTCCAAGCCTGCATGGCGTCACCCTATCCGGGTGCGAAACTGCCCAATAGTCAGAACGGGGGCCAGGGGATCGATGGCCATTCGCCGCGTGGCCGCGGCAGCCGCCGGCGGTTGAGCAGCAGCTCTGCGCGGTGTACGAGTGCTGCGATTTCCCGATCACTGAGAAGCGCGCTGATCTGGTCAGGAGCCTGGTCCCGAGCTTTTCTTACGGCGGCGAGCTCTCGCAGGGTCAGCTCCGAGCCAGCCCAACCCCACAGCAACGTCCGTAGCTTGTGATCAGTATGGAAGCTCAGTCCATGATCAACTCCAAACACCCGCCCGGCACTGGAGAGAATGTGGCCTCCCTTACGATCGGCATTGTTGATCAAGACGTCGAAGACGGCGAGCAGTCGTAGGTCTGCAACGTCGGCGTGGATCACCGACACTGGGCGATCGTTCGCGTCGAGTCCTTCCACCGAGGTAAACCAGCCTTGCTCGGGTACGGCTGAGCTTGGCACAAGATCAACCAGCTTGTCAGTGGCGGCCTCGTCGACATCCACCCAGACCTGGAGAGATCCGGGCCCGAACGGGCCGTCGGCCAGCACTGTGACAGGCACGCAGTCGAACCCGCCTATCCGGGACACCTGGTATGCGGCAACCTCCCGGAAGCCGAGGGTGCGGTGCGGGAAGTCCCAGAGCGGACGCTCACCCTCCAGCGGCTTGTAGACACATTCGATCGGTTCGCCGTCCACCTGCAATTCGGCCATGAACGTGGCGTTCGATGCTTGCAGCAGGCGGCCGGTGATCTGCAGTTCTGCCGGCCCCAGCTCCACCGTCAATGCGGGATGTGACGGCCGAGCGTCACCGTCCTCGCTCAGCGGACCAAGATCATCGACAGTCAAAGCGGAATCAGTCGAACAGCGGCCGACGGTAGCCGTTGGCCCGGGGGCAGATATGACCATGCGGGTCCATCGGCTGCAGGCAGAACGGACATGATGGTCGGCCAGCGGCCACCAGGGCTTGAGCGCGGGCCACGAAATCCCGTGCGTACGAGGGGGTGAGCTTGACCACGATGACCTCGTCGGCCTCGATCTCGTCGGGCTCCTCGGCGCTGGACGCCGGTGCTTCCGGCGTACTCTCCTCCTCGACATCGACATTGGAGAACAGCTCGATCACGATGCGGTGAATGCTCGGATCCCAGGCGATGGTCATGGTGCCAACCCGGAATTCTTCATTGATCGGCGCATCCAAAGGATCGGTGTCCCGCGCCTTGCGTGTTGCGGGCGGAACGTCAACGTCGCCTGCACTCCGCCTGAGTACCTCGTCAAGCACCCGATCCAGATGTTCGGCCAACACCGAAACCTGCTGCTTCTCGCAGGCCACGCTGGTAATGCGATTCCCCTCCCGAGCCTGGAGGAAGAATGTCCGTTCTCCGGGCTGACCAACTGTCCCCGCCACGAATCGATCAGGCGCGTCGTAGCGGTGCACCAGAATCGCCATGCGTTACAGGGTAAGTCAGTCCGGCAATGTGCTCCTAAAGCATTCCGGAGGGCGTGCCGGCCGGCAACGGGAGGTTATTGGGTCACGTCGGCCGCGCCCAGGCCGCCTCCCACGGGCGCATCCTCGGATGACTTCGGCCGCCGGGGGCGAGATTTCTTGGGCGGAGGCGACAAGAAGCTGGCCAGATCGACCGTCGTGGAATTGGCGGTGATCAGGTACGGGCGGGCTGCGGTGTAACGGACAATCGATATGGACGCTGGGTTGACGACAATCCGCTGAAAGCTGTCGAGGTGCATGCCAAGTGCGTCGGCCAGGATCGCCTTGATCAGGTCGCCGTGCGAAACCGCCGCCCAAACGGCATCGCTTCCGTGCTCAGCCTCGATTCGCGCGTTCCAGGCGCGGATCGCCGCGATCGCCCGCGTGGACATCTCCGACATCGCTTCCCCACCGGGAAAACGGACGGCTGAGGGTTGCTGCTGGATCGCGCTCCAGAGTTTCTCTTTGCTGAGCTCGCGCAGTGACCTGCCGGTCCAATCGCCGTATCCACATTCGACCAGGCCCCGCTCGACGGCAAGTACACAGCCGTCGGACTGCGCAGCGATCAGCGCCTGTGCCGTCTGACGGCAGCGACGCAGCGGTGAGGTGACGATGGCTCGCAACTGCACACCCGCGAGGCGGCTGGCCAGGTCGGCTGCTTGCTGAACACCAGCCGCGTCAAGCGCGATTCCCGACGCACGCCCGGCGAGAAGCCCAGCGGTGTTGGCCGCGGTTCGGCCGTGACGGATCAGCAGGACCGTGGTCATGGCGACGAGGCTACAGAGGCCGAAGCTACAGGGTGAGGGAGCGGTACCGGCCGTGTAGGTAGCACAGCAAGTCTTCAGTTGGGTCCGCCTGGATCTCCACCCGCTCAACGACTGCTCGGAGCAGCAGGCCCCAACCTGCATGATCAGGGTCGGGCCTCAAGCGGGCACCGATCCAACCTAGCGAGTTGAGGAGTACCGGACCCCATTCCGTGTCGGTCCACGCGGCAAGCGCAAAAGGGCCGCCAGGCGCGGGACCGACGCCAGCAAATGCGTCGGCCAAGTTGCGCTGCTCCCACCCCAGCAGGTTCACCGTCACCGTTGCGGTCTCGGCGAGAAGATCGGCCAAGGCAGACTCCTCGTCAACCAGCCCGATCACCTCGCCGGGGTCGCCGTCAGCAACCAGGAACGACGACAGAGTCCAACCGGCTCGGTTTCCGCCGACGGCGGCCGCCCAGATGCTGACTGGCGACGTCATCCGGCCGCGGAAACGGCGGAGCGGGTTCCGGTCCTCCTCGCCTGTCGCGAACGGGTGGCTGTGGTGGATCGTCACCTGAACAGTTCTACACGGCGCTATGACGTCGGTTTGGCTCCGGCGACTGCAGGAGCTTTCGGCGAAGGTCCACAAGGTAAAAGTCGGTCGCGATGCTCGCTTCACCGAAAGCGACGAAGGAGCCGGAACCTGGCGAACCGATGTCAGAGCGCAATGTACACCGCCGCGGTCGCCGATCAGCTGATCAGATGTGGCCTGGATCACGGCCGAGGCCTTGTATGCGACCAGGTAGTCGTGTCGCGACCCTCTACGGTGGACCGGGTGCGCGCGCTCGAAGCGGGCCGGGTGAGGCGGAGGGGCGGTATCGATGGGTTGGCTGGAAGCACTGGTGCTTGGCATCGTGCAAGGCCTGACGGAGTTTCTGCCCATCTCCTCCAGTGCTCATCAGTCGATCATCGGCCAGGCCTTTGGCGGCCGTGACCCCGGCTCGGCGTTCACCGCGATCACTCAGCTCGGGACCGAGAGCGCCGTGATCATCTACTTCCGTAAAGACATCTGGCTGATCATCAAGAGCTGGATGCTCGCGCTGATCGGCAAGCTGCCGCGGGACGACCCAGAGGCGAGGCTGGGCTGGCTGGTGATCATTGGCTCGATCCCGATCGTGGTACTCGGGCTGGTATTCCAGGACGCAATTGATCATGGGCTGCGCAACCTCTGGACGACGGCCGCGATGCTCGCTGGCTTCGGCATCATCATTGGGGTGATCGACCGGCTGGCGCTGAACGCCCGGCCATTGGAATCCCTCACCTGGCCACACGGCATCTTCCTCGGTCTCGTGCAGTCGCTTGCCTTGGTTCCAGGCGTTTCGAGATCCGGTGCAACCATCGCTGGCGGACTAGCGCTTGGCTACCAGCGGGTGGCAGCCGCCAAGTACTCCTTCCTACTGGCCATACCAGCGGTAGTTGGCTCCGGTTTGTTCAAGCTGGCCGATATCTCTGCTGATCCGGTGCCACCGGCCTGGGGTCCGATCGCGCTCGCCACCGTGATCTCCTTTGGCATTGGCTACGCGGTGATCGCCTGGTTACTGCGCTATGTGAGTACGCATACCTTCTTGCCGTTCGTGATCTATCGGCTCGCCTTGGCCGCGCTGGTAGTCGTCTTGTTGCTGACAGGAGTGTTGAGCCCGTTGGCCCCGATGTGAGCGTGTTAGCTGGCCTGGATGATCGGCTAAGGCCAAACTCCGGAGCGTTCCAGTGCTTCGGCGGCCACCGTGAGGGAGTTGAGTTTCTCCTCGACAGACCCGCCATGCGGCGCCAACGCACAAGTTGTCACTCCAGAGGCGGCCAGCATCTGGAGGCGCTCAGCGATACGATCCCGATCGCCCAGCAACGACGTCTGGTCAATGAATTCGAACGGAACGGCCGCCATGGCGTCCCGCTGTCTCCCGCTCAAGAACAGGTCCTGGACCACTGCCGCGGCCTCGTCAAAACCCATTCGCACCGCAAGCTCGTTGTAGAAGTTCCTTTCCCTACTGCCCATGCCGCCCAGATAGAGCGCGGCATAGCCACGGACCTGATCGGCGCAGCTGCGGGAATCGGCGCCTATCACCAGTGGGACGCTCGGCACGACGTCGAACCCGTCGAGGCTCTTGCCGACCAAGGCGCGGCCGGAGCGCACCCGTTCCAGCTGCTCCGGTGCGAACTCCGGTGCGTAGAAGATGGCCAGCCAGCCGTCAGCCAGTTCCCCGGCAAGCTCGAGGTTCTTGGGGCCGATGGCAGCCAGGTAGATCGGGATGTGCTCCCTGATTGGAGCAATCATCAGCTTGAGCGGCTTGCCGGGGCCGTCC
>DATEWO010000085.1:0-2296 GCA_035257925.1 Propionibacteriaceae bacterium
AAAACTCTTAGAGCATGCTGGGTTCGCTGGTCGCCATTTCCATGGTGAAGCGGGCAACAGCGCGAAGCTTGTTGGAGACATCGAGAGCCGCAACCTTGTACGCCTCTGACAACGTCGGGTAGTTCATGACTGTATCGACCAGATAGTCGACCGTTCCTCCGCAGCCCATGATCGCTTGGCCGATGTGGACCAGTTCAGTGGCATTACTGCCGAAGACGTGTACCCCCAATATCTCCCGCGTGTCGGCATGCACGATGAGCTTCAACATGCCATAGGAGTCCCCGATGATCTGGCCACGCGCCAGTTCTCGATAACGAGAAATGCCGACCTCGAAGGGAACCGACTCGCGGGTCAGCTCTCCCTCGGTCTTCCCGCAGAACGAGATCTCCGGAATCGTATAGATCCCGATCGGCTGTAGTCCGTGGAGTTCGTTCGCAGGCTCATTGAAGGCGTGCGCCGCCGCGAGTCGACCCTGGTCCATGGAGGTAGCAGCGAGGGCGGGGAAACCGATCACATCGCCAACGGCGTAGATGTGAGGCACCTCAGTTTGATAGTGCTCGTTGACCACGAGCCGCCCTCGTTTGTCACTCTGAAGCCCTGCAAGATCGAGATTCAGCTCCCCGGTGTTGCCTTGCCTGCCGGCTGAGTGCATGACCACCTCAGCAGCGATCTTCTTTCCCGAAGCAAGAGTCGTGATGGTGCCACGCCCGGAGCTCTCTACCGAGGACACCTCCTCACCGAACCGGAAGGACATGGTGTGGTCGCGCAGGTGGAACTTCAGGGATTCGACGATCTCCGGATCGCAGAAGTCGAGCATGTTGTCGCGCTTCTCAACCAACGTCACCCGGGTGCCGAGGGCAGCGAAGATCGATGCGTATTCCACGCCGATGACCCCTGCGCCGACCACCACCAACGACCCCGGCACCGTGTCCAGCGTGAGGATCTGGTCCGAGTCCAGCACACGTACGCCGTCGAAGTCGACGTTCGGCGGATGAGCCGGCATGGTGCCCGTGCCGATCACGATGTTGTTTGCGGTGAGGGTACGCAGCGCTCCCACCCCCTCGATCTCGACCGTGAGTGTGTGCGGGTCAAGGAAGCTCGCATGTCCAGCGACCAGTTCGATGTGGTTACGCATGAGCTGAGAACGGATGACCTCGGTTTCGCGACCGACCACGTGTTGTTGCCGTGCCAGCAGGTCCGAGATGGTGATCTCCTCTTTGACCCGATAGCTGGCCCCGTAGAGGTCACGAAGCTGCATGCCTGTCAGATAGAGGACGGCCTCCCGCAACGTCTTGGACGGAATGGTGCCAGTGTTGACACAGACGCCCCCGACCATCGACTTGCTGTCGATGACGCACACCTTGTAGCCGAGCTTGGCGGCCATGATTGCCGCCTTTTGGCCGCCAGGACCGGAACCGATGACCGCGAGGTCGAAATCGTACGTGTGCTCCATAGCGCAAGCGTGCCAGAGGATCGAGACCACCGCTAGGTGCGGTCCGGAGGCCTACTGCCAGTGGAAAGGTGTGTGAAAGCGACGCCTCACGGCTGCCCAGAGAGGCGGCGAAGGGCCTGGATAGCCACTTGCCGATCAGTGGTTTCCCACATGTCGGGCATGGATGCCTTCAGGAAAGTCCCGTAACGCGCTGTGACCAGACGCGGATCCAGTACTGCGACAACTCCCCTGTCGCTCAGGCGGCGGATCAGCCGACCTGAACCTTGTGCCAACAGCAGGGCGGCGTGGCTTGCGGCGATTTTCATGAACCCATTTCCGCCCGACTCGGTGACGGCGCGCTGGCGAGCTACGGTCAGCGGCTCATCCGGCCGAGGGAAGGGAATCCGGTCGATGATCACGAGCTGGCAGGTGGCACCCGGCACATCGACTCCCTGCCACAGCGAGAGTGTGCCAAACAAGCTCGCCTTTTCGTCCTGAATGAACCGGCGCGTGAGCTCCGGCAACTGAGCATCGCCCTGGCAGAGAACCGTCAAGGCCGGCAGCCGCTTACGGACATGGACGGCCGCAACTTCGGCGGCCTTCCGGGAAGAAAAGAGTCCAAGTGCTCGTCCATCGGAAGCCTCCAGCAGCTCGGCTATCTCGGCAAGCGAGGCGTCAGACAAGCCATCGCGACCAGGCGGTGGTAGCGCCCGGGCGATGTACAAGATGCCCTGCCGGCGATACTCAAACGGTGAGCCGACATCCAGGGCACGCCATGGAACGGCTTCCTCCTCTGGCTCACTGGCTGTTGACCCGTTCTGTTCTGGATCCCTAGCTGGAGGCACCTGGCCGAGCCGCTCCTTC
>DATEWO010000086.1:0-7038 GCA_035257925.1 Propionibacteriaceae bacterium
CTACCGCGGCTCGGCGGAGGAGCGGATGACAACGGAACGATCCATCCGGACGCAGGTCGATGAATCCGTCGTAGCCCGCAATCGAGTCGAGCAGCAGCCCGTTGTCGTTCCCCGCCATCGAGTAGGCGAGTTCGGCAGGCACTTCCTCCGCAACACTGGTTGCGATGATCATGTCACGTGCCACCGGGGCAAGTCTCGAAATGATCTTGCGGTCGAGGAATCGGTTGATCTGCTCGTCAGTTTCGCACAACGCGGCTGCCACCGACCCAGACCCCTGCAGCGACAACGCCGCCAGCCGTACGCCGCACGCCCAGCCAACTGTATGGTCCACGACGGCTCGGATCGTCGCCTCAGTTGCGGTCACCCCATGTTGATCAAGAACTAGTTTCACCTCGCCCTCGCCCATCACGAGATCTTCGAAACCGATCTTCATCAAATCGGCAGAACCAAGATCGAGATAGAGAGGCAGTGCGGCTGAGCCTGAGCAAATCAGCACGACGCTCAGCTGGTGATTGGCCTCAGACAGCAGCATCTCAAGATCTTGGGACAATGGGGGAGACGGTTGCGCTGGAAGATCATCCAACACAATCACCGACGGGCCTTGCTGCATGCGCGCAGCTGCGATCCGATCTCGCAAGACGGCCTCGGCATCCGTCGCTGCGTAGCGCAGCTTTGGCCAGACCACACTTACCGACGGTGGAAGATTCGCTGCCCACCAGGCAACGGCTGTCGTCTTGCCGGCACCCGGTGGCGCGTTGACCACTGCTGCGAGTCCGTCTTCACCGGCGCCGAGTCGGTCGGCCAGCCGCCTGCGGGGTACGGCCCACCACGGGAGGCGGGGAACGTCGAGCCGGGCTGGAGAGGTGCTCGTGTTAATGAGGATGGACATCAGAGCCTGTCTCGCGGCCTTTACGCAGTAGGTGCACGTACTTGGCTCCATTCGGCCCGAGAATGGGGCGAAGTGTCCTCACCCGATGGGCGATCTCACCCGGGTGATTTGCTGGTCCTAGATCAGTAGGCGCTCGCGGCCGATCTTGACAGCCTCGGATCGGGAACGTGCCCCGAGCTTGCGGTACAGCGCCGTGGTATGTGTCTTGACGGTGTTCGGTGAGAGATAGAGCTCGGAGGCAATCTGGCTCAGACTCTGTGACCCGGTGAGTCGTCTCAGGACGTCAATCTCCCGCGCGGTCAGATGTTCGGCACCTAATTCGGTGGTCTGCTTTTCCCGGAGGCTCTTCCGGGCCGCTTCCAGCCGGGCGATCATGGCCGCGGTTCCCTGCTGGTACGGCCGAATCATCGCAGCGACCTCATCCATGAGCTGCCGGGCCAACGGCAGATCACCGTTCAGGATCGCGACCCGGCTCATGACAAGCAAGTGGTGCATCGTCGGCCACGGGCTGAGTCCGGGAACTCTCCTGCGTAGATGCAGCCCGTGTTCGAGCGTCGCCATCGCTTCCTCCAACTGTCCGGAGGCGGCTTGGCTTTGACCCAGCGCAGTGAATGCCAGGGAGGCCGACGGCAGCGAATGCAGGCTGCGGGTCTCGACAACCTCCATTGCCTCTTGCGCCGACCTGCGGCTTCGGTCAAGTTGCCCTAACTCCGCTTGGGTCAGCGCGAGGGTTCCAAGAGCAACGATCCGTATCAGAGCGGCCGCCGCATCACTGTGCGCGGCCTTGGGAAGCGCCCCGGCTGCAGCGTTCAGATCACCAACCACGAAGCTGGCATGACCAAACGCCGCGATAGCGAGCGCATATGACGGTGTGTTGCCATCCGTCTCGAGCTCTGCCGCTCGACGGGCGGAGGCCAACATGTCAACCGGGCCACCGAAGCCGAACAATCCCCGAATCAGCGCCACAACTGATTCCGCCGACTTCGTTCCATCGGGGAGCGGCGTGTCGTCGGACACGCTGCTCAGCTGCGCCAGCCGGCGGTCCATTTCTTCCTTCTGACCGGAGAGCGCCGCCATCCAGGCCGCCGTCACGGCGGTGGTCGTATTTTGGGCGGCGGCTGACGATTCCAAGGCGCGCAGCCAGCCGCGTACGGTGCTTCCACGTCCCGCATCGAAATATCGGAGCCAGCTCGCCTGTACCAGGGCTGCAGCCTGGTTGCTGTCGCCGGCAGCAATGGCGTGCGAAACGGCGTCGTCGATGTAGCCATGTTCGCTCAACCACTCCGCCGCACGGCCATGAAGCATCGCTGCTCGGTCTGGCTGCTCGGTCTCCAGAGCGCTTCGGGCGACTGCGCCAAAAAGATGATGGAAACGGAACCAGCGTCCCTCGGGGTCGAGCGGAATGAGAAAGAGATTGGTATGTTGCAGGTCGCGAAGAATGCTGGCTGAGTTGCGCCCGGCAATCATATAGTCGCAGAGCGGTGCTGAGAATCGATCAACGATCGACATATCAAGAATGAAGTTGCGTACTTCGTCGGTTTGGCGGCCCAACACCTCTTCGGTGAGATAGTCACCGATGAAGCGATTGTTGCCACTAAAATGATGGACGAATTCGCCTGGATCTGCACGGTCGACTAAAGAGAGGGCTGCTAGACACAGGCCTGCGGGCCACCCTTCGGTCCGGCGCATGAGTTCCCACACGGCGTCGCTCGATAATTCGATGCCGTCGGCTAGGAGCAAGGAAGACGCCTCCTGCACGTTGAATGCAAGTGCATCGGCGCGGATCTCAGACAACTGGCCGGCGGCGCGCATGCGGCCAAGTCGCAAAATTGGGTCGGCGCGTGTGATCAATACCAGATGCGCCTGTTCCGGAAGGTGTTTGACGAAGAAGTCGACTTGTTCGTTGCATTCGGCAGAGCGGACGACCTGGAAGTCGTCGACGAGGATCGTGATGTCGCCAGTGAATGCAGCAATTGCGTCCACGATTCTCGGCAAGACTGTCGTCAGAATGTCGTAGCCGCCCGCAGCGACAAAGCTCGCTATATCGCGAGCGATGACGCAGCCCGCGCGGTCAAGTGCCGTCGCGATATGTGTCCACAATCGAACCGGGTCGTTGTCTGATGGGTCCAGCGATATCCACGCGGCCGTACCGGGACGAGAGGCGGAGGTCAACCACTGCGATACCACGGTGGTCTTTCCGTAGCCCGCTGGGGCGGCGATCAACGTGACTGGGCGTGCGGTTGAGTGCTGGAGCTCTTCAATGAGCCGGGTTCGCGCTACCCATTCTGATCGTGCGGGCGGCGGCCGAAGCTTCGCTTCCAGGATGGAGTCGACCGGCTGCATGCCTGAGCTCGTCTCATCCAGTCTCAGGCTGCTCACCTTTGAAGACTGCCCTTCGATTCCACCACAGATGGAGAAACCCCGAACTTCCTGTCACCCACGGCCGACCCTCCCTGGGCCTAGCTCAGTCCCGAGTATACGAGCGGATGCCGTCCTAATGGACCGGAGCAGGTTTTCGCCGTCTTATTGGCTCGGCAAACAAGTCATTACAGCGGTGTGGGTCACTGGTTCGCCTTGATTGCTGGGGGTGCACTCTGCCAGGGCCATCTTCCGGTGATTTCAAGCTCCAGCGAGAAGCTGAGGAAGGTACGCACAAACACAATCAGGCCCAATATCGCGACATTCTCCAAAGTCGGTGTCACGGCTACGGTGCGGCAAATGTCTCCGGCAACGAGGAATTCGAGGCCGATTAAGATGGATCGCCCTAGTTCCTCGCGGAACTGATCGTAGGCGGGCTCTCGCCGGACTACGCGGACAATTGCCAGCACCGTCGCAACAAGCGCACCAATGACGATCACGCCAACACCAGCGCCTTCTAGGCACCTCGCCACGAAGTCGATGACATCCACGAAGGTCATGCGGCCTCTTCCCCCTGGTGCTGACTCGTCTGGATGAGACGGAGCCTAGTGGTATCGACTGCCGCTGGAGGCACGCTGCGGCATCCCGCGGCGTTCATAATCAGCCGATCGACATGCCTTCCGCTGCTGACGATGGGGTGATGTCGGGCAGTCGGCTCATCCGGAACGAATTGAGCAGGCCCAGCAGGGCAGCAATGATCGGAACCAGCAGAGCCACTTGAAGTGCCAACGGCCGAGCGTCGGTATTGATGCGGATTACCTCGGCCTGGATCTCGGGCGGTTCGTTCTCGAGCAGTTCGATCAGCTGAGTGTTGCTCATCACTTGCGCATCCTCCTCGAGAGCTACGGCGACCCGCTCCTTGTCCGACGGCGGCAGGACGGCGCTCTGCTCGGACATGTTCGTGAAGGAGAACGCAAGCGTGGCCAGCATGATGGCGCCGGAGAATGCTAGTCCGAAGGACAACCCGAAGGATCCCGCGGCCGAATTGACTCCAGCGGCCTCGCTGACTCTTTCCTCCGAGATTGGCGCCAGGGTGTAGTTGTTGAGCTGAGAGACCAGCAGCCCCAAGCCCGAGCCGGCGACCACCAGGGGGACCAGGAGGTACCAGCCGGAGTCGGCTCGGGGCACGAGGGGGATCAGTAATCCCATTCCGACGGCAAGGAGGAGAAAGCCCACGCGGACGATGGTGCTTGGTCGGCGCCCGCCGGCCCTCCTTCCCGCGAGCAAGGCAACGGCGAACATGCTCAGCGAGAGCGGGGCGATAGACAGGCCCGCCTGCATGGCGTTGTATTCGAGCACCATCTGGAGATAGATCGGCAAGGCGATCATGGCGCCACCGAGAGCGATCTGCTGCAGCATCTGCTGAGAGATCCCGAGTTGAAAGTGCTTGGACCGGAAGAGATCTGGATCGATCAGCGCTGCTTTGCTTTGCCGCTTGCGACGGACAATCCAGGAGGCAAATCCGAAGAGCGCGATTCCGCCGCTGACCAGAATCACCAGCACGTACTCTCCGCCCTCTTGCCAGACCAGGATGCCGAGCACGATGCCGCCCATGCCCAGGATGGAGAGGAGCCCACCCACGACGTCTACCTCTCGACTGCCCGTATACGGCACCTCCCGCACCATCTTGATGCCGGAGAGCACGACGCCGATGATCACTACCTCAAGCAGAAAGGCGATTCGCCAGGAGAGAAAGGTGGTAATGAACCCGCCCAGCAAGGGTCCAACTGCGGCCGCGACTGCGGCAGCTGCACCGACGAGCGCATAGACCCGCTTCTGGGCTGCGCCCTCGAAGTTGCCATGGATGAGTGACTGCATCGCTGGGAGCAGCAGTGACGCACCGATTCCGCCGATGATGGCCCAGAAGACGATAATCGCGAGAAGGTTCTGGGAGAGCGTCATGGCGCCCGCGCCAATGGCATAACCCACCAGGCCGAGCACGTACGCACGCTTGCGTCCGATGAGATCGCCGACCTTGCTGCCGATGAGGATGAATGCGGCAGACACCAGCGCCTCAAGTGCAATCGCCGACTGTACGGCGCTCACCGTCGTGTCGAGATCCCGAACGACGGCCGAGATCGACACGTTCATGATCGAGGTGTCGACGACGAGCACGAACATTGCCATCGCCAGCAAGACGGCGAGCGGCCGGTTCACGGGTGGTTGGTCGCTCGCGCTCACCATGCGATTTTCTCGCTCATGTCCTCCTAACCATTCACCCTTGGCGGGTGATCAACCGACGCCCGCTGGGACGTAGCCTTCCCGCTGTAGTCGACTCAGACTCATCCAGAATTGGAGGCAAGACACCATGGCAGATACCCAGATGCCAATGGCAAATACCCGGCCTGTCAGTCCCATGGCTCATGGCATCGCAGCTTTCGCCGGCGTGATCATGATCGTTGCAGGGGCGTTCCAGGCCATCGAGGGCCTGGCGGGGATTGTGAACGACCAGTACCTCGTCGTCCTGCCGAACTATTTCTTAGCCTTCGACCTCACTCTTTGGGGCTGGCTGCACCTGCTGGTCGGCCTGGCGTTGCTGGCAATCGGCATTTTTGTTCTGAGAGGTGCGACGTGGGCTCGCGTCGCAGGCATGATCATCGCGGGAATATCGGCGCTCCTTAACTTCATCTGGTTGCCGTACTCACCCTGGTGGTCGCTTCTGGTGATCGGCATTGACATTCTCGTGATCTGGGCGCTCGCGAATTACCATCGCGAGTCGGCACCGCAGGGTACGCGGGCAGCGGTCTCATAGAAGATGCTTCACGGTCCGAAGGAGTAGCAGATGCCGCAGCACGTCGAGTTCGGCGGACTGCGGGAGCACGCGATCGATCCGGCGGCGGCGTATGAGATAACGCTGCACGGTGCGCCGCCTGCAGACTTGACCGCGAGGTTTTCGTCGATCGTGCTCTATGCGCTACCGGCGGCCACTGTTCTCTCTCGTCGCGTGGTCGATGCCACGGAGGTAGACAGCCTCATCGAGCGGCTGCGCTCCATCGGAATCACGCCACTGGAGATGCATGCATCGTCCCTCGACTACGAATTCCGTATCGAGGGGCGGCTGGGTGATTCGACCTTGCGGTCCATGCAGTGGGCCGCAAGGTTTGAGGAGGAGCGAACGATGATGCGGGTCATGGCCACCCCTGGCGACCTGCAGTTGATCTTGGAGGAACTGGCCGACAGCGGAATTGGGATTGACCACCTGATCCGCCGTGACGCCGCATAGAGTCGGGCGGCGACGCTCACAGCCGGGTCGCAGGCAGTCACCTCGCAGGCATTCACCTACTCTGCTGTCATGTCATTGCCGGGCACGAGGCAAGAATGGCGCGGAGTCGCTTCCCCGTCGACTGGCGTATTTGCGCTCTGCCTGGGTAATGCCGTGCAGTGGTACGACTTCGCCCTCTATGGTGCGTTCGCCACGATCATCGGCCCGGTCTTCTTTCCATCTGAGAATCCTTCCACGGTGCTATTGGCCGCGTTCGCGACCTACGGCACCGCACTGATCATCAGGCCCTTCGGGGCCCTTCTTTTCGGTCGAATGGCTGATCTTCGCGGACGTCGCGCCGTGTTCGTGCCAGTTATTCTGATCATGGCGGGAGCGACCGCGGCTGTGGGATTCTTGCCGGGTTACGCGGCCATCGGCATTCTGGCGCCGGTGATGCTGATCTTGCTCCGAGCCGGCCAGGGCCTAGCGGCTGGCGGCGAACTGGGCGTCGCCGGAGTCCTTCTCCTCG
>DATEWO010000087.1:0-4192 GCA_035257925.1 Propionibacteriaceae bacterium
CGGCCGTCGCTAGCGATGTTGAGCCGGCACGGCAAGGAACCAGCCGCGGGCGCGCTGGAACGGGCCGGCGAGGAGTATGCGGCAGAAGTGACCGCGTACATTCCGGAGGAACCCGACGAGCTGGCTGAGGCCCTGTCCATAGAGGGCCTGCCGGAACAGGTCCGGGTACGCCGCGAGAAGCTGGACCGGCTGCGGGAGCAGGGCCTCGATCCGTATCCCGTGACCTTCCCCCGCACGCATACGCTCGAGCAGGTGCGGGCCGAGGCGGGGGAACTTCCGCCCAATACGCGTACCGGTCGTCGGGCTTCGGTCGCCGGACGAGTCATCCTCAATCGGGACGGCGGCAAGCTGTGCTTCGCTACTTTGCGCGACGGCACCGGCGACTTGCAGATCATGATCGCTCTCGATGCCGTTGGACCCGACATGCTCAGACATTGGCGGCATGATGTCGACCTCGGTGATCAGGTGGGCGTGAACGGCGAAGTGATCACTACCAAGCGCGGTGAACTGACCATCCGCGCCGAATCATTCAAGATCACCAGCAAATCGATCCGGCCTTTACCTGACAAGCACAAGGGCCTTACCGACCCCGAGGCTCGGGTGCGAGCCCGCTACGTCGACCTGATCGTCAGGCCAGAAGCCCGCGAGATCGCGTACACCCGGGCCACTGTCGTCCGTAGCATTCGTGAATCCCTCCATGTCCGCGGCTTTACAGAGGTCGAGACCCCGGTTTTGCAACTGATCCACGGCGGCGCGAATGCCCGGCCCTTCGAGACCCATATCAACGCCTACGATCTTGATCTTTATTTGCGGATCGCCACTGAGCTGCACCTCAAGCGACTGATCGTTGGCGGCATGGAGAAGGTGTTCGAGGTGGGCCGGCAGTTCCGCAATGAAGGTGTGGATTTCAAGCACAACCCTGAATTCACCTCGTTGGAGGTGTACGAGACCTACGGCGACTACCACACCATGCGGGTGCTGACCCAGGAACTCATCCAGGAAGCAGCGACGGCGGTATACGGCGTACCGGTCGCACGCCGGGCCGACGCCGACGGAAAGATCACCGAATACGACCTCTCGGGCGACTGGCCGGTCAAGACGATCTGCGAGGCGGTTTCCGAAGCGCTTGGCGAGGAGATCACCGTCGATACGCCCACCTCTGTGCTGCAACGGATTGCCGAGACGATCGGGTTGGAGCTCGAGCCCGATGCCGGCTGGGGCTATCTTCTTGAAGAGATCTACGGCGAACTGTGCGAAGGCCAAACCACGACGCCGGTCTTCTACACCGACTTCCCCAAGGAGAATTCACCGCTCGCGCGTGAGCACCGCGACGATCCACGGCTCGCCGAGAAATGGGATCTGGTGATCTTCGGCGCCGAACAGGGCACCGCATACTCCGAGCTGACCGATCCGCTGGACCAACGGGAGCGGCTGGTGGCACAGTCTCTTCGCGCCGCTGCCGGCGATCCCGAGGCGATGCAGGTCGACGAGGACTTTCTGCAGGCCCTGGAGTACGGGATGCCGCCCACTGGCGGTATGGGCTTGGGCGTTGACCGGCTGGTCATGAACCTCACCGGCCTAGGAATCCGCGACACGATCTTGTTCCCGCTGGTCAAGCCGCAGGTCTGAGCGACGATCAGCTGTGCCTTGAGCCCTTCGACAAGTTCAGGACGGCGCCCGTCGAAGGGCGCTTCGACGAGCTCAGCGCGCATGAGTCAGAACGAGGCCGACCGAGTAATTGCGTCCGAGAGCCGGCCGGCCAAACCTTTGTCCTCTGTGATGTCTGTACGTACTGCAGTGCCGATATCAGGCCGATCGGTGATGATGCCGTCGACCGCGGCCTCCATGTAGTCGCGCATGTGCTGCTCGTCATCGACTGTCCAGACGATCACGTTGTAGCCAGCGGCCCATGCTTGTCGTACGAAACGGCTGCTATACGACTGTTGTTCTATGACTATGAAGTCGGCCTTGACATTGGGTACGCCACCGAAGTTGATCGGCACGATGAAGCCCACCACAAGCTGGGGTCGCAGACGCTTCAGCTCCTCGACCACCTGTCGGCTGAGCGTGTGGTAGGTATAGTGCTCCGTCACCCCGGCGCGATCCAGAACGGCAAGCAATCGCGGCACCAGATCAGGACTCTCGCCACCATGAAGCTTGATCTCCAGTAACTGCGGCAGATTGAGCTGGATCGACAGGTTGATCCACTCTTCGAGTGTCGGGATCTTGGCCTCCATGCCTCCCGCCCGGACAGTGATCTTCGTCAGCTCATCCTGGGTGAGATCTTTGACCTGGAGGTTCTTGCCTGCCAGCCGCTGAAGATTCGCATCGTGCATCACCACGAACTTGCCGTCTTTGGTTTCCATGACATCGAACTCGACCCGATCGGCGCCCGCCTTGGCAGCGGCTTGCAGAGCTGGAAGCGTGTTCTCCACTCCACCTTGGATGAACCCGCGGTGCGCCACCACCTCGGTCTGCTCGCTGTCGACCAGACTGACCATGGTTCGGTGATTCAGGACTGCAGTGATGCCAAAAGCAAGCACGATGACGGCGGCCGACAAGCCCCACAACAGCTTCTGGCCGCTGGCGGTGACATGTGACGGTTCGGAGTAGGCGATGGCGGCCGGTACCTGCCGATGATCTTCACGAAGGCGCGCTAGCCAATCGCGCATCATCGCAGTGAGCGACTGGACGATCATGATCGTCAGCAGCGCTGTGATGACGAAGACACCGATCTGAAAGACACTGAGACCCACGGCGGCCAGCCATGGTGATGAAGCAGGGGCGAGAAGGTCAGCAGCGATCGTGGGTGCCACAGTGGCCACGCCCAGAAGGAAGGCGGCTAGTCCCGCCAAGAACGTCACGACCACAAACAAGCCGAGGATCCGAAGGGAGCGCCAGCGCGTCAGCCGCCAGCTGGTGACAAAGGCTTCCCACACTCCTGCTGATGTGGCGGCCAGCAGCGGCACGGTGAGGATCAGCCGTAGATTCAGGTAAGTGATCACCAGTAGCACCCCGCTGTAAAGCAGGCTTTGCGACGGGTTCTTGCTCAGTTCCTCGCTGATGAATGGTGGTACTGCGACCTTCTTGGTCAAGATCGACGTCAGTCCGAGCTGACCGAGGGGCAGCAGCAGGATCAAGTAGACGATCATCAGCAGGCCTTGTGGGTGGAACAGCTTCTTGATCGTCCCCCAGACCTGCCGCAGCACAAGCCGTAACGATGTTGCCTCTGCTCCGGGCACTCCGGTCTCTTGGTGGTGCGAGGCGAGCACAAACAGAATGACCAGTTCCCCGAAGATCGCGATAACCGCAACAATCGCGATGGCCAGGAGCGTGAGATCGGCCAGCGGATTGCGCAGCACATGTGAGATGCGGTCGTACGCGATACTTCCGAGTCCAGTTTCGACGAGCACCAACCCATAGAGCAGTCGGATCACCGGAATGGCGATCAAAACCAGGGCCAGCTGCATGGCGCCGACGACCAGGACATAGAACAGCGGACTCCGCCGGGTCGTCTGCTGCGCGATACCAATCGCGCGGAAGATGCCGACTGGCTTGTCAGCAGGCTGAGCTGCTAGGCGCTCCACCCCGAGATCGCTCGCAGCCACCTCACGTCACTGCCGTGGACTCCGGGACATCTAGAAATCATGCCAAGTCGGAGTGAATAAAGCGAGGTTGATCAGCCGGAGCTAGGTCGTGGCAGGCACCTTTCGTCGGATTCCGAACAGCGTGAAGAGCAACGCACCGCTTGCGGTGATCTTCCACGAGCAGGAACCGGTGCAATTCACACCATGGGTGGACCGCACAACTTTGTCATGGCTCCACCGATCGCGGTAGAAGACATCGCCGGCACAACCGCCTTTACGGAAGGCCACCCGACCGTCGTCGGATTCCTCCCATCGGGTGAAAAACCGACCGAATTTCAACAGCGCGTCGGACGCTTTGCCATCGACACCGGCGGGGACCGGAGGATTCATGGAGTGACGATATCGACCGTATTTGCCGCTGGGGAAGTGACCAACGTCCCTCTAATTTGGGCCCTCTCGCGCAGCGCGCGGGCGCCTCTTCCGCAGGCCGCTCGTGGGCGGCAATCAGGGTGAAGAAACTCAGCGCGAGAGGCGGCGTCGCGACGCAGCTGGCCGTGCGCAGGCTCTCCGCCCGGTTCGAACCGGCACCGGACCGATGCTGTGTG
>DATEWO010000088.1:0-6742 GCA_035257925.1 Propionibacteriaceae bacterium
AACCGCCCGAGCCGACCCGGCTCGGCGAAGTCGTATGGCTCGAGCCATTCCCCGATGCCCTCCTCGAGGGTGCGTTCGGCGCGCCAGTTGGCCCGGAGGCCCGCTACGAGCAGACCGAATCCATCTCGTTAGCCTTCGTGACCGCCCTCCAGGTCCTGCCGCCTCGCCAGCTCGCCGTCCTGATCTTGCGCGACGTCCTGGGATTCCACGCCAACGAGGTGGCCGACATGCTGGACTCGACCGTCGAATCGGTCAGCAGCGCGCTCAAACGGGCGCGCGCCAGCCTGCAGCGCCAACGGCGGCCGTCCCCCGACCGCGAACCGCCTCCCGCATCCGACTCGCCATCCGAGGATGCGCTCGTGGCTAAGTTCGTTCGCGCGTACGAGTCCGCTGATCTCCACGCTCTGGTGGCCCTTCTCACCGACGACGTCTTCATCTCAATGCCCCCTATGCCTTTCGAATACGAGGGCCTAGAGCTCGTGGCCCGCTTCTGCGCCAGCATCTTCCGCTCTGGCCGGAGGTTTGACCTCGTCGCAACGCGAGCCAATGGTCAGCCGGCGTTCGGGGCGTACTTGCGTGACTCAATCGGCATCCGCCACGGAATCGGTCTCCTCGTCCTCACGCTCAGCGGCGACCGGATCTGCGCCATCACCCGCTTCGACAACAGCGTGTTCCCAGCGTTCGGGCTACCGCGATCGCTCCCAAGCCGCTAGCCAGCTTTCATCGCCAGCGCGGTTGTGCTGGGCGCAAGGATGGTCCGGCGCAGTAGCGTTCGAGTGAAAAGGCTCCGGTGCCGTGTACTACCCAGTGGTTGTCGTGCGCGGAAATAGCGATCACCGCCGCCACCAGCTCCGGCGGCGGATCGGTCATCAAGGCCCAGGCCGTATACCCCAGATAGGAAGTTCCGCACAGCGCGAATCGTCCGTCGAACCAGGCTTGCGTTCGCAGCCACACGACGGTGTCGGCTCCGTCATCGATGTCTGGCCTGAACGGCTCGAAATCCCCACCAGGGCCGTAGGTGCCGCGGCAACTCTGGTTGACAACCTGGTAACCGTGGGTTGCGTAGTAGCGGGCGGTGAGGAGGGTGATCAAGCCAGTGCGGCCGTAAGGAGTGCGGATGAGGAGTGTTCCCAGCGGCTTTCCCACTGGCCTGTAGATATCGGCAAGAAGTTCTACGCCGTCACGCATAGGGACACGCACAGCCTGGGTCAGGGTGTAATCGTGGTGGCCTAGTGGCATCTTGAAAACGCGGGCAGTCGCGGCATCGAGCGCCCGGCGACGACGCGTTCGTGCCCGGGATGCCAGGCCTTCTCCGTTGCTTTCTCCGTTGGCTGACACGCCCTTCATTCTCAGGTCCCGCTCGGTCGTGGTGAATCCCGCTCAGGCTGCCGCGAGATGGCTTGCTAGGCGGATAAGGGTGTCAATCCATCCCGCCTTGTGCAATTCGCGTCGCGCCTCAGTCGCGAACGGGCCCTGCGTGAGTGCGACCTCGGTTACGCCGTCGCGGTCGCGCAGTGCAATGCGCGCCACGGTCTCGCGGTCGTCGGGGTCGGGCGGTTCCCAGCGAAACGTGTAGGCCAGGCGCGACGGTGGTTCGACCTCGACGTACTCCCCGACCAGGTGGAAGAGCTCGCCATCGGGCGGCTGCATCGCGATCCGGTACGCGCCGCCCACTCTCGGGTCGAGGGTCACCTCGGGGCAGCTGAACCCCTCTGGCCCCCACCACTTGGCAACCTGCTCCGGATCGGTCATCGCCTCGAACACGCGCGGCGGCGGGGCGTGGACCATGCGGAAGAGTCTGACGGTCAGTTGGGCGGCCACCCGAGCGTCTCCTTGTTCAACGACCGAGCGCGCGGTGTTTTTTCTCTATCCGACGCTGGTCCAAGCGATTCGCCGGCCGCACCTTGAAACTGCCCATGCCGAGCACGCCATAGATCACCAGCAACGGCTTGCCGGGGGCCGGTTCACGCGGAACGTTTACCGACTTGGAGCCCCATGACTGGGAGAGCCGATCCGCGTCCACGGCCCAGCCGTCCGGCAGCACGAGCACGATCGACCCGGCTCCGCCGAGCACCTTAATCTCGATCAGCTGGGCCGCCGGCTTGGCCTCCAGGCAGTTGAGCTTCACTGACCCTAATCCTTGGTTGATCAGCATGAACGGTGGCACCGTCCACACCCCTCCGCGCTTTTCGGTGCCCATGCCGGCTTCGAGACGGAGCGGATCCTCGCGGGAGTAGCCGGCGGATGGCGGACGCTGGGGCTGCCACCCGGCACCGCTAAGCCCACGCGACGGCAGTTCCACAGACAGATCGGCAACCAGCGGATCCAGATCCGCGTACGTCTTGGCTTGCAGAGCGGCCTCCAACCGGTCGTCCAGTTCGGCCATGCTCAGGCGACCGTCCCCAGCCGCCTCCTGGAGCGCCGCGACGACCGCGTCCCGCTCGCGGTGCCCGACCCGGACATTGGCTGTCGGGGGAAGATCCTGAGCCATGGCCAGACTTTACCTAAACGGGCATGGTCGCTCTTTCTCAAAGTGGGCTGCGTGCGCAGCCGTGGGTGAGCTGATGACTGCTACCGCAGCCACCCAGTCACCTGACGTCGGTGGTGTTAGGTTCGGCGGATACCGACTCTCTTGGCCTGATGCGCGACAGGAGGCCCTTGTCGATCCCAGTTCGGCTCATGCTGGCCAGCACTCTGATGCTGTTCTTGGAGCTGTCGCTGATTCGGTGGTCGGGCGCCCAGGTGGTCCATCTCAGCTACTTCAGCAACTTCATCCTGCTGGGCTCGTTCCTGGGCATCGGCCTTGGTTTCCTGCGGGCCAACCGATCAAAACGTAGGCAGCCGTTGTATTCAGTGGTGGCACTCCTGGCCTACGTGGGCTTCCTGTCCACGTTCCCGGTGGCTGTCAATCGCGACCAGGAGTCGGTCATCTACTTCACCACCCTGAGCACCTCCGGACCGCCGATCTGGGTGACCCTACCGGTGATCTTCCTCGCGGTGGCCGCCATCATGGCTGGCCCAGGCGAGCTGGTGGCCGACTGCTTCACCCAACTGCCCCGACTGAACGCCTACCGCTTCGACCTGATCGGCTCCTTGATCGGCATCGTCGCCTTCACGATCTGCGCGTTCACCGGCGCCCCGCCCCTGGTGTGGTTCCTGCTGGTGGCCACGCTTTTCGTGGTACTGCTCGCCGGCGCTGGTCGGGTCGTGACGATCACATTGCTGGCTGTCACAGTGGCGATGTTTGCTTACCCGCTTGTCAATGCGACGGGAGTCTTCTGGTCGCCCTATTACCGGGTGACCACCTTCGCCCAGTCCGACCGCAACAACGGGACCCAGTGGCAGGTCTATGTCAACGGGATCCCACACCAGAGGATGACCACGGCAGCGACCCGGCTGAAGCAGGAACCGTTCTATGACGAGCCCTATCGGCGGATCACCAAGCCACCTAAGCAAGTGCTGATCGTCGGCGCGGGAACCGGCACCGATGTGTCGATCGCCTTGTCCCACGACGTTACGCACGTCGATGCAGTGGAGATTGACCCGCGGCTGCTGCGCTTCGGGAAGGAACATAATCCGGACCGCGCGTACGACGATCCTCGGGTGACCACCTATGTCAACGACGGCCGCGCGTTCCTGGAGCGGACGGACAAGAAGTACGACCTGATCTTGTTCGCATTGCCCGACTCACTGACCTTGGTGTCTGGGGCGAGTGCGCTGCGACTGGAGAGCTATCTGTTCACCGAGGAGGCGATCCAGTCCGCCCGCGAGCACCTCGCCCCGGGCGGGGCGTTCTCCATGTACAACTACTACCGCGAGCAGTGGCTCGTGGACCGCTTGGGGAACACACTGGCCACCACTTTCGGCCACTCGCCGTGCCTGCTGTCGAGCCCGCAGGTGATTTCGCTGGCGGTGTTCGTGGTCGGCGCGACGCCGGCCGACCAGCGGTGCGAGACGACCTGGGTTCCGACCGGAACGCCGCCTCAGCCGTCCACCGACGACCGGCCGTTCCTCTACGTCGCAGAAGACACCGGGTTCTTGGGCATCCCGACGATCTATCTGGCCGTGATCGGCTTGATCATGTTGTTCAGCGTGCTGGCCATCGGTCTGACCGGCGGGGTGAATCAGGCCCGAACGATGTGGCAATACCGCGATCTGTTCCTGCTGGGCGTTGCCTTCATGTTGCTGGAGACCAAGAACGTCACAGGGTTCGCGCTCTACTTCGGCACCACGTGGCTGGTGAACGCGCTGGTCTTCGCCGGGGTGCTGGTCGCCGTGCTCACGGCGGTCGAGATCACCCGACGTTTTCGTACGCCGCCGTTGCGGCTCATGTACCTCGTTCTGTTCGGCGGCCTGGCCCTTGCTTGGCTGGTGCCGGCCTCCTGGGTGCTCTCGCTGCCTTTGCCCGTGCGGCTAGTGGTGGCGATCGTGCTGGCATTCCTGCCGATCATGGCAGCGAACATCATCTTCGCTAAGCGCTTCGAGTCGAGCTACCATCCAGTGACCGCATTCGGCATCAACCTGCTGGGCGCGATGATCGGCGGTTGCCTGGAGTACGCCGCCCTGGCCACCGGTTACCGCTGGCTATTGGTCCTCTGTGCATGCCTCTATCTGGCGGCCTACCTGATCACACCGCGCGGACCACATCCTCGGACGGAATTGGGAAGCCCGGGCGGACACGGTGTCCTGACGGGCTCACCCTAGGAACCCCACTATCAGGGGTTCGATCCGCTAAACGTGACCGCCGGGTAGCCCTGCATCTCTATCCGCACCCGGATGTAGCGAGTCTGGAACAACTCTGTCGTGTCCTCGACCCGGAACGTCTTGCTGATGGCGCCTTTCGCTCCGGAGGCGATTACGGTGGCACCACTGGCCACCACCGGCGGGACCAACTCCTCACCCCGATCGCCGCGATAAGCCAGGCTTATCGCGACATCGCTGGAACCTATTGCCGTGCCAGCATTCTCGACCACGACCGATACGGTGACCTCGTTGCCGGGGATCTTCGGCGGCCCCTTGCCTCGATCGTTGTCTACCTCCGACATCTTGAACTCGCCGAGCTCGTAACGCGTGCCGTCGGGGAAGACCGCCCGCTGGTGCAGCGTCAGGTCGGTCTGCCCGACCTCGGCGGCGCAGCCGCACAGCAGAATGAGTCCCGCGATCCCGACCGCGACTCGTCTCACGGTTAGGAGCGTAGTGCGCACCCGCAGGTGTCGTGGTTCAAGACCTTTTGAAGGTGCCGCTGGCTCAGCTAGAAGGGTCAGATAGCGGAATGTTGTGATTGAGCCGGAAAAAGTTGTCCGGGTCGTACTTCCGTTTCACCGACTGCAGGCGTCCCAGGTTCGCACCAAAGGTATCCCTGACCGACTGGTCGCCCTCTTCATACAACCCGGGGAAGTTGAAGTACTCGCGATCACTGGAGAATGGCTCGAGCGCACGAAAGACATCCCTTCCCCATTCGATGCACGCTGCGTCATCCTCCGGGCTCTCCCAATTGGACTCGATTCCGATGAGATAGGGCGCGGAACGATCGCCGAAGGCAGTGTCCTGCGCTGGGACCCGGCTGAGGGCTCCACCGAGGTGCCAAACATCCAGGGTGGAGTGATGTGACGGGCTCGCTTCGTTGAGCCTGATGAGGGCGTCCATCGCCTCCGGAGACAATTCGTTGAGATACCTGGACTTCCAGTAGTAACGCATCTCGTGGGCCGGGTAGTCGGCGTCGAAGAAACGCTGTACCTCGAGGTAGGGAGTCGCTCCACTTAGATCGGCGATTGGTGAGCCGTAATCTCGCAACGACTGCAAGGCGGCTTCACCCTCCGCCGCATCACCGGCATACATCGCGAGGTAAACAACAATTGGTGCGCCGTGGTGCTCGGCCGGAATCTCTTCAATCTCCGGTGCGTGCCACAAGATGGCGAAGGAACTGATTTCATCGGATGCTGTTTGGCTCCATTCGCGGTAGAACTGCAGTGCTTCTTGAGCGTCAATTCCCATACCCCGATGAATAACGAAGGCAAAGAACACGTCCGGGCCGACGGGATAAGCCTGGAACTCAAATGAAGTGACAACACCGAAGTTGCCGCCGCCACCCTGCAGTGCCCAAAGCAAGTCGGCGTTGTTTTCACTGCTTGCTGTAACGAGTTCGCCGCTAGCAGTTACGACATCCGCGGACAGGAGATTGTCACAGCTCAGTCCGTATTTGCGGCGAAGCCAACCAATGCCGCCGGCGAGCGTCAAACCAGCGATTCCCGTCTCGGTGACGACGCCCATGGGTATCGCCAGCCCGAACACCTGCGACTCGTGGTCCAGGTCACCAATGGTCACCCCACCTTCTGCCCGGACCGTTTGGGCGAGGTGATCAACTCGAACGCCCTTCATCAGGGATAGGTCAATCACCAGCCCGTCATCGCACACCGCATTTCCAGCGGCATTGTGGCCCCCACCTCGAACGGCAACGAGTAGATCGTGCTTCTTGGCGAAGTTCACCGAGGTGACCACATCAGCGACCCCAGCGCACTGGACGATAAGCGCTGGGTGTCTGTCGATCATGCCGTTCCACACGGCGCGAGCATCGTCATAATCCGCGTCCGAGGGCCGCACCAACCTGCCTCGCAACACTTCCGCCAGAGCTGCGATGGCCTCGTCGGAGACCGTTGTGGCCTGACCGACACGCGTACGCAACTCGCTTTGAGACACTTCATCTCCTATCGGGCGCTTGATCGACACGACCCAGCCTATGGCT
>DATEWO010000089.1:0-4345 GCA_035257925.1 Propionibacteriaceae bacterium
GACGGATAGGGCGCTCGTCCCTCCGGCTGGATTATGGCCTTTCCGCGAATCGAGGAGATCTTGGCCAGCAGTTGCTTCTCCCGAACCCGAGCGGTGTCGTCGATGATGCCGCGGGGGACAGCATCCCGCAGGTAGGCCAACTCGGTCATCGCCCGCTGCATCCGAATCGTCGCCAGGAATGTTTCGGGCCCGGCGAACACCGCATGCCAAAGCGCCCGAAGCCGGGTGCGCAGCCTGGACATCGCCGGCGGGTCAGTTTCTGGTAGCCATCCCAGGCGGACGTAGTCGACAAGGCGTTCCCGGATCAGCCGCCCCTCCCGGAACAGCTGGCGGACCACGAAGATGATCATGCCAATGACGAGCGGCAGCGCCACGCCGAGATAGATGAAGAGCAGGCTGCTGCCCTGAAGCAGGCTTGCGGTCGTGTTGAATGCCATGTGCAGAAACACTGCGACGCCATAGCCAGCAAGCGGTGCGATCACTCGGACGATCTTGCTCTTGGACCGCAGCGCGATCGCCAGGCCGACGCCAGTCATTGCAGTAAAGAGCGGATGGCCGAAGCAAGTGATCACGCCGCGCATGACGAAGAGACTCTGTAGCGCCTCTAGCGGGGGCACCTCGCCGAAGGTACGCGCGGCGTACCGGTAGACGCGGCCGTAGTAGAGGATGTTCTCGGTAAAGGCAAAGGCCGCGCCGGCGAGGCCGGCCAGCACGATTCCGCTGAGCCGACTCACCCACTGGTAACGCATCAAGATCGCCAGCCAGAAGAGCACACTGGCTTTGGATGCCTCCTCAACGAACGGGGCGACGTAGATCGCGGCTCGCGCGGCGGTCGCTGGGTCTCCGTCGCCGATGATGCTGAGGTGCTGGGCCGCCCAGGTGTTGACCTGCGCAGAGATGAAGGTCGCGACGCATGCACCCCACCCGAACGTCATCAGCCACACCCAGAATCGTTGCGGGCGGAACCGGTCAGCCCACAAGAAGAGCAAGGACAACGGGATGGCTGTTATAGCGGCGTACTTCACCGCGATTGGGATCGCTTCGGTGCCCAACCCCGGCAGCGTGCCGCCGGGCACCTCGCGATCAGGCACCACCGCTCGGTAAAGCAGTACCAGCATGGTGGCGTACACCAAGATCATGACGACAGTGAGCCAGAAGAACTTGTTCTTCAGCAGTCGCTTCGGCAGTGGCTCGTTGAGGTCCGGGTCGCGGGGAATCCCGTTCCGCCGCAGGGCACGCATTAGCCCATCGCGCGAGCTGCCACGCAGCGCCAGAGCCTTGACCGACATGGCATTAAGGATAGGTGGGAAGGCGCCTAGGCCGACTGTGCAAGAGAGTCACCGCTTAGCGAACCAGGAAATGAAGGGTTCAACCTGGCGAAGGAACTCACTTGGACGCTCCTCGTGGCCGCCGTGGTTGCTGTTCATGGTGGCGAAGGTCGCATGGGGGATGCGCCGGCTCAGCTCTTCCATGCGGTCCTGACGAAGCTGGCTCTGCGCGGCGCCCAGCACCAAAGTCCGTGCCTGGATCTGGGCAGCGCGATCCCACAAGCCGGGCGGCGGCGCGTTGCGCCAGCGATACACCGCGACCAAAGCCCGCCAGTCGTAATTAGCCCTTGGATCGGGCCGCCGCGGAATCGGTCTCGGCGGCGTGGCCGGATCTGGTGGCAGCATCTCCTCCAGAACGAGGAGCCGGATCAGCTCAGGTCGAGTGGCCGCCAGGTCGTACGCAGTGACGGCGCCCATCGAGTGCCCGACGACGATCGCCGCAAGAATGCCGACCTGCTCCATGAACCGCGCAACGTCATCACGCATCGCCTCGAAGGAGTAATCCCGCATCCACTGGCTGCCACCATGCCCTCGGGCGTCCGGTGCAATCACTCGGAAGTTCTTCCCGAGTTCGGGTGCGACGTGCAGCCAGCTCTGGCTTGATGAGGTGAGACCGTGCAGTAGCAGAACCACTGCAGCGTCCGGCCGGCCCCACTCCCGGTAGTGCAGCGTGGGTCCGCCGGGCAGGCTCACGGTCGCCATGCCCGAAGGTTATCGGTATCTCTTGGCGCTGTGCCGCAGCTTTGGGGCGAGCCGTAGGTCAGGCGTCGAGATGGACCAGACGAGGCCACTGCTCGGCCCAGCTACCTTGCGGTGCTGAGCAGACCCAAATGGGCCGGCCGCGCTCCTCGTTGTCAGCATGCGCATCGTTGTTGATCATTGCCGCGACATGGCAATCGGTGAAGTTCGCAGCCGGGTCGGCAAGGCCGACGACAATTACCGGGCGTGCGCCCTCGGGCGGCGGCCCCCAATCTCCAAAAGCGTTGTGACCACTGAACACCGGGCGCCCGAGGCCGTACCAGTCGAGTGCGCCTGCCTCTCCGTAATTGCGGGTGAACACGACGGCGCTAGCCCGCTGGTCCGCCGGCAGCGAGTCCACCGTGGCCCGCACGGTGTTGGCGTACTCCGGCCAACCGATCGTTTCAAGCTGATCGGAGTCGAGTGCGGGATAGAAAGAGGCCGCGTACGTGCGAACCGGCAGCACCGGTACGAAGGCCGGCCAGGCCACCGCAGCGGACATCACCAAGACGACACCAGCCGCCACCAGTCGGCGACCAGACCAGCGCGCGGCGAGCGCCGTGCATCCGGCGGCGACCAACGGAACGATCGCTCCCGCTAGGTAGTAGCCCTTTCCTCCGGCGATGACAAAGACCACCGCTGCCACCAGAAAGGCGACGCCGATCGGGCGCAACCTCACCCAACCAGGCTCGCGGAACAGCCGAACCAGTCCGTAGATCCACACAACGGCAATCAGCGGGGAGAACATGGCCAACGCCTGCAGCAGCAGACCCAACCGGCCGGCTACGCCGCCGAACTCCTCGGCAATGTCGGCGCCAAGCCCTAGCACCGGCCAGTCGTTCATGAACTGCCAGCCGAGATTCGGCAGCCACAGCAGTATCGCGATCACCCCACCGAGCCACGGATACGGCGTACGCAGCTGTGCGCGGCACTCTCGCACAAGCAGCAGGCCAAGGAGGATGGCGAACAACAGGACAACCACTGCGGTCTTGTTGTTCAGGCCCAGCCCGGCTAGCAGACCAGCGATGAGCCACAACCGCGGCCGATCATCGTGCAGCGCATGCCCGACGACCAGGAGCACGGCAGTCCAGGCGAGCGTGTCGAAGGTCGCAGTACTGAGACGATGACCCAGCGTCACAGTGATCACCGACGCGGCGATGGTGCTCGCGGTCAGTACCTGGGCGGCCCGGCCACCACCCAGCAGGCGCGCGAATGCGGCTGCGCAGATGACCAGCAAGGCCATCGCCATCAGGCTGGGCAGACGAAGGACGAGGAGATTGTGCGGTGCCAGCTCGGTGGCGAGGCGAGCTAACAAGGGCGTAAACACGGGTTGGTCGGGATAACCCCATGCCAGACGCTGACCGGCGGCGACGAAGTAGAGCTCGTCGCGGTGTGGCCCGTAGCGGTTGATCATCATCAGCAGGAGGACGGCGAGCGCCGCCGCCACCGCCCCGATCTCCCAGACTGCGAACCTCGGTCGCTCTGCCTGCTGCATCAGACAATCATCACCTGACAGTGTGGGTGTTCGCGCGATCTGCGCCGGGTTTGATCAAGGACTGTCTGCTGCTGGAGAACGGACGCACGCGTTTGCTGTCTCAGGACGGAGAACACGGGGTCGGATGGCTTGGCAGACACTCGTTAGTCGTTGTGGGACGGGAAACACGGGTTTGGGGGACGGAGGCGCAGCTGTTAGGCGCGCGCGTCCAGAAGCACCTCGGCAATGGTGCGGTGGGCTGGCAGGATGTGGTGCTCATTGAAGTCGACAAGATCCCAGACGGCGTTCTGGAGCACCCGTCCCAGGGTCCATCCAACCGCGCGCGACCGGTCCAGCTCGAGGATCTCTTTCATGAGATCGAACCGGCGCAACAAGGCCCGCGACACGTCGCCAGTCTCGACAAGATCGTCCCAGCGGTTCCACAACGCCGGCAACAGCTCGAAGCCGGAATCACCGCTGAGCGGCTTCGGATCGATCGCGGTCCAACGCTGGCTGCCGTCCAGCGTGGCAAGAACATTGAAGTAGTGCAGATCCCAATGCAACAACCGATTCTCGATCGGACCTGTGATCAACTCTTTGACCTGGGCCGCGCAATTGATCAAGAGCCGACGCTCGTCGGCGTCACCCAATTTCTGGATCGCCTGCGGGGTACCGGCCATGGTGGCCAACGCGACATCGCGTAGCTGGCGGAGATCTGCTGGGGCCGGCACGGCATTGAGCTGCACCAGCAACTCCGCAATGATCTGGGCAGCCGCTAGATCGTTCCGCATCGTTGTCAGATCTC
>DATEWO010000090.1:0-3134 GCA_035257925.1 Propionibacteriaceae bacterium
GTACTCGAAAACTGTCGAGACGTCCCAGTGCAGGTGCACGCGCGTCCAGCCAGCAGGGGGATGCTCACAGTGACGCCACTGATCCTCGACAGCAACGCGCCCCCGCAGATCGCGTACCTCCTCACGACCAATGACGGCACCAAGTTGGCGGTTCACGCACTCGCTTTCAGTAACACGATCAGTTGGCAGTTTCGCTACGTGCCGCCCCTCGACACCTATCTGCCAGTTGCGGCCCAGCGCGTCATGGACTCACTCACTGATCAGATGCGTGCAGTCCAGGACCTGAATCGCTAGCTGAGGTTGATCATCGTTCTTCGATTCGTGACACCATTCTGTGCTCACTGCGACTTGCCAGCGTCGACATGGCGTTTCACTATCGTCATGTCGAAGAGCATCGGTGTGGCGCGGCGCACCGCCAGTGCTCCGACCAGAAGATGATCATGCCCCACCTGACGTGGTTCATGACCCATATTGCGGCCCTTCGCCTCAGTCAAGACCTACGATCCCGCCGCGGCGCTGCCACTGCTACGACGCGCGACGCTGCGCGACGAGCGGGCACAGGAACGGGTCCCTCCCACGCAGTCCGACGCTGTTGAGGTATTGGATGACGACACGATACGACTGCCACAGCGTCATCTGGGTGTATGGCACGCCTTCGGCTGCGCAGTAGGCGGCGACCAGGGGTTGCACCTTGCGGAGGTAAGGGCGGGCCATCGAGGGGAACAAGTGGTGTTCGATCTGATGGTTCAGGCCGCCCATCAGGATCGACATGAAACGTCCGCCGCTGACGTTGCGACTCATCAGGACCTGACGTCGCAGGAAGTCCAACTTCAGCCGCGGAGAGACCAGCGGCATGCCGATGTGGTTCGGCGCAAACGACGAGCCCATGTAGAAGCCGAAGAGGGCCAGCTCAAGGGCCAGGAAGGCCGCTGCCTTGCCCGGAGACAACACCAGGAACGCTAAAGCAACGAAGCCGCCAAAGCGGACCGTCAGAAGGGTGAACTCGACCCATCGGCGCTCAACCGGGCCGCGCTTCGCGACGCGACGGAACCCCTCTGAACGAAGTGAGAGGCCTTCGAGCATCAAGATCGGGAAGAAGTACCAGCCTTGGTGGGACACCAGCCACTTCATCAATCGGCTCCGTTGCCGGGTTGCCTGCTCGGGGGTCATAGCGATGACGCCCAAGGCGACATCGGGATCGGCACCGACCTTGTTCGGATTGGCGTGGTGTCGGTTGTGCTTGGTTCGCCACCAGCCGTAGCTGATGCCGACGAACAGATTCGCGATGATCAGGCTGGTCCAGTCGTTCCACCGGCCGGACTTGAAGATCTGGCGGTGGGCTGCGTCGTGGCCGAGGAACCCTAACTGGGTCATGATGATCGCGAACACACCGGCGTTGAGCAGTTGCCACCAGCTGTCTCCGATCCAGATAAAGGCGACTACCCAGGCGGCCAGAATGACCAGGGCGCCGATTAGTTTGGTCCAGTAGTACCCGTACCGGCGGCGCATCAGATCCAGCTCGTGTACGCGGCGCGTCAGAGCCGTGAAGGAGCTGACGGCTCGGGCGTTTGTGGCTGAGTCAGGGACCGTCGCCGATGCAGGTGGATTGAGGGTAGACGTCATAGCGGGAGTGCCGTTCGTAGCGGACTACCCGGAAAGAGTCTGGGCGACAGCGGGATTGCTTCGGGAGCCGCGGCGAGTGTATACGGCGTCTCCTGCCCCAGACCGACTGCGACATGCAGTGGAAATATTCTACCCCGTCAACGCGAGAGTCAATCAGCGCTGAGCGTCGCTCGAAGGACAACTCCGGCGTTCCATCACCGCGATAGGCTTTACGCGATCAGCCGCCAATATTAAGCAGGCCGCTGGCTGTGAGGATCGAAGAGGACATGGACTCCGACGACAATGCTGATATTGGGGCCGAGATGGGGGCCGAGATCGGGCCGTCGGATTACGACGCTCAGAGTGAAACTGCAGAGCAAGCCGCTGAGCGTCGCGACGCCGAAGAAGAGGATCTCCGCGAGAGCCTGATGGGTCTGACCCGGTTGGCGTCGGACCGGCTTCCGCTGGAGGACCTGCTGACCCAGGTCGCCACCTACGCCGTGCAGGCCATTCCCGGCGCTGACGGCGCCGGTTTGACGCTGCTCGAGCAGGACCGGGCCGACACCATCGTGGCGACTGCCCCGTTTGTTACCGAGGTCGACGACATTCAGTACGGGATGAACCAGGGCCCTTGCATCAGTGCTGCCCGTGAGGGTCAGACCGTCATGTCGGGCTCGCTCGGCGGAGATTCGCGGTGGCCTCGCTTCGGCGGGCGGGTCGCCCGGCTCGGCATACACAGCGTGGTGTCGTTGCCATTGATCACGCCCGACGGTGTGGTCGGCGCGATGAATGTCTACGCCCACGACAAGAACGTTTTCGACGACCGGGCCGCCGAACTCGGCCAGATCTTCGCCGCGCCGGCCGCGATCGCTGTACACAACGCCCATGTCCTCGCGCAGACCAGACGGTTGGCCAATCAACTGCAGTCGGCCCTGGAAATTCGCGGCGTAATCGACCGGGCTGTCGGAATCGTGATGAGCCGGAGCGGCAGCACCGAGCATGAGGCCCTTGAACGGCTGCGTTCGCTGAGCCAACAGGAGCATCGCAAGCTGGCGGAGGTAGCCCGCCAGATCGTGGACGAGGCCGTCGCTCGGGCGCGAGCCCGGAACCGTCAGGCCGCGAATCGCCCTGATTATTAGGCGCCTTCGGCGGCGGGGCGTACAGTCGATATTGACGCGGCTATCTATCTGACTCCCCGGTCCGCGCAGCCGCCGCCAATGGCCTCAGCGATTTGCCGAGCCAATTCATGCAGTGACGATCAGCGGGCGGATCCGCTTCCTCGGAGCGCGAGTGTGGATCTTCCTGCCGCGCTACTTGCGCACCTTCAAGATCTCACGGCCAGCATCGGCGAAGATGATCAGGATCTGGACGACACGCTGGATGCGCTGACCACCGCATTGCGTGCGACGGCCGCCACCTATTGCGGACTTCGGCTGACTATTGTCGAGAGCCAGTGTCCGGTCACGCTGACCGCCTTCACTGACGGTCACGACGCGTCGGTCGCGACCTCACTGCGTCTCCCGCTCGCGCTC
>DATEWO010000091.1:0-6223 GCA_035257925.1 Propionibacteriaceae bacterium
GCTCCACCGTCTGCGCCGCTATCTGCTCCACCGTCCGCTCCACCGTCTGCGCCGCTATCTGCTCCACCGTCTGCGCCGCCATCTTGAATGCCAGGAACTCCCGAGGCGCCGCCGTCCGCCGGACCTTCCAGATCCTCGACACCCTCGCTGGGACCCTGTGTTGACTCGGTCATGTGATCCTCCTTACGTCGCTGCTTGCCCGTTTCCGAGCTCCTTATGCCCGCCACCGCGCTGGCTGAAACCTGCACCTCGAGATGGCGCTGTCGACATACTGTCCCACCCCGGCTTCACACCGAGTCTTCGGGGTAGACAGCGGCTCCGCACGGTCACAGATCTGTGAGTACCCGCGACTAAGGTGCAAAGCGTGATGGCGTCATGGAATTCGCTTCTGAGTCATGAAGCGATCATCCAGATGGTTGGCCACGAGGCTTTCGCCAGGGCCATGGTCTACGCCAAATCGGGTCACGTCTACGACGTCAACTTCGATGCCGACGCGTTGATCGTTACCGGCCGGGTCAGGGGCACCGTACGAGACGACTACGCCGTCACAGTGTTCTTGGCCAGCTCACGGTCAGGCTCGGTCAGCGTGTATCGCAGCCAATGCAGCTGTCCAGTCGGGATCGACTGCAAACACGCGGCTGCTGTGCTCATTGTCGCTCGCCATCTCGTCGCTGGCCCAACTGTCGAACGACCCGAGTGGGAGAGGACGCTCGACAAGCTACTTGCTGCCGCTCCACCGGTATCTCCGGCGGATGTCGCCCCTTTGGCGCTGGAGTTCGGTGTTGAACGGATACCGGCGTTTCGCGGATATCTGGGGCGGCAGGATCTGCGCATCCGCCCGGCACGACGCAGCCGCAGCGGTGGCTGGGTGCGTTCGGGGATCTCCTGGGATGATCTTGATTTTGTGGCCCGCTCCTATGTGGCCGAACAGCGTGAGCTGTTGCTCCAGTTCCGTGCCGCAGCGGGTGCAGGCGCACGTTATGCCTTGCCGCGCAGCGCGTGGCTTTCCCTCGGCACCGTCAGCAGTGCCTTCTGGGGGCTGCTCGACCAGGCGGCTACTGTCGGTCTCACCATCCTTGCCGCCAAACCCCTCCTCGGTCCGATCCGGACCAAGCAGCGGGCGTCGGTGATCTTGGATGTGCGCCGGGATCCAGCTGTCGGAGTTTTGGTTGGTCCCCGCGTCCTGCTTGATGATCGGGAGCTGGAACTGTCGTCAGTGGGTGTCCTCGGTGACCCGGCCCATGGAGTCTTCTACGTCGCCGAAGAGGCTGGTGGCGTCCAAGAGCTGATCGTGGCACGGCTGGAACAGCTACTGAACCGGGAGCTGCGGCAGCTCGTGGTGGATCCTCACTCGCTATTGATTCCGTCCGACGACGAGGCTCGCTTCCTGAACGATTTCATCCCGCGCCTCCGTCAAAAGATGACCATTACCTCCGCCGACCGATCCGTTCGGCTGCCCGACTACATCGAACCGACTGTTGGCGTCGTCGTGAACTTCCGACCCGAGCATCGGGTGCGCCTTGACTGGATGGTGCACTACGACGGGCCTGAGGGCAGCACGACGTACCCGATCGATGACCCGCCCGAGCCACGGAGCATCCGCGACCTCGCTGAGGAGCAGCGCAAGCTTGCGGCGCTGGCGCTGCCGTTTGCGGAGATTCCACAGCTCGCAGACCGCAGCAAGGAGCTGCCACAGCGCCCGGCTGCGCACGTGCTGCTGGACGGCTTGCCGGCCTTGCAGTTCGTTGAACAGGTGCTGCCGCAGCTGGCTGCTGCTGGCGTACAGGTCCGGTTGGAAGGGGAAGTACGCGAGTACCGCAAGACCAGCTCTCCGCCAACTGTTCAGGTGGCTGCCGTCGAGCGTGCCAACTCCGCCGACTGGTTCGACCTGCAGATCAAGGTCGCTATCGACGGGGAGGAGGTGCCCTTTGAGGATCTGTTCATCGCGCTGACCCAGGGCCAGGACTTTTTGATCTTGGAGACCGGAGTCTATTTCTCCCTGGAACGACCAGAGTTCGCTCAGCTGCGAGCTCTGATCGAAGAGTCCAAGGCGTTGCAGGATCGGCACCGCCCCGAGCTGAGCATCAGCCGGTTCCAGGCGAGCCTGTGGGAGGACCTGACGGACCTAGGTGTGGCCATTGGCCAGTCGGCTCGCTGGGAGCAAGCCGTACGCGGCCTCATCGGCGGCTCCACGATGGATGATGTCGAGCCCCCGGAAACCTTGCAGGCCAAGCTGCGGCCGTACCAGCTCGATGGCTACCGCTGGCTGCGTTTCTTATGGGCACATCAACTGGGCGGCATCCTCGCCGACGATATGGGTCTGGGTAAGACCCTCCAAGCGCTCGCGCTCATCTGCCATGCCCGGTTGGTTTGTCCAGAGCAGCCGCCCTTTCTCGTCGTGGCACCGACCAGCGTGGTTTCTAACTGGTCGAGTGAAGCGGCCAGGTTCGCACCCGATCTCCGGGTGGTGTGCCTCACCGAGTCTGAGTCCAAACGCGGCGCGCCGAGCGCCGAGGCTGTCGCCGCGGCAGATCTGGTGATCACTTCCTATTCCCTGCTGCGGATCGATAATGACAAGCTGACCCAGCTGGATTGGTCTGGGCTGCTTCTCGACGAGGCCCAGTTCGTGAAGAACCACCGCGCCAAGACCTACCATTGCGCCCGCCGCATCGTGGCCCCCTTCAAGCTGGCCATGACCGGCACCCCGTTGGAAAACAGCCTGATGGACCTCTGGGCATTGCTTTCGATTGCCGCACCAGGGCTTTTCCCAGATCCCGATCGCTTCTCGGAGTACTACCGGCGACCGATCGAGCGCAACATGGACGCGATTCGACTGCGTCAGCTACGCCGGCGGATCCGGCCACTCATGCTGCGCCGCACCAAGGACAGCGTCGCATCCGAGCTGCCGCCCAAGCAGGAGCAGGTTGTCGAGGTCGAGCTGCACCCCCGACACCGGCGGATCTACCAGACGCATCTGCAGCGCGAACGGCAAAAGGTCTTGGGGCTGATCGAAGATCTAGATCGCAACCGGTTCACGGTGCTCAGATCGCTTACCCTGTTGCGCCGACTCAGCCTCGACCCGGCATTGGTCGACGACGCTCACGCCCACGTGCCGGCAGCAAAAGTGGAAGTACTTCTGGAGGACCTGAGGGAGCTAGTCGGTGAAGGCCACCGGGCGCTGGTTTTCAGCCAATTCACGACCTTCTTGACCAGAATCCGGACCCGTCTTGCCGAGTCAGACATCTCCTACGCGTATCTCGATGGGCGGACTCGGAACCGTGAGCGGGTGATCCAGCGGTTCCGGGACAAGGATGCATCGGTCTTTCTGATCAGCCTGAAGGCAGGCGGCTTCGGCCTCAATCTTGCCGAGGCCGATTACTGCTTCGTCCTCGATCCGTGGTGGAACCCAGCCACTGAAGCTCAGGCGGTGGATCGTACGCATCGCATCGGCCAGACGAAGACCGTCATGGTCTACCGACTGGTGGCAAAAGACACCATCGAACAGAAGGTCATGGATCTGAAGGCTCGCAAAGAGGAGTTGTTCGCTTCGGTGGTGGGCAGCGAAGCTTTGGCTGGCGCGGCCCTCACGGCTGAAGAGATACGGGGACTTCTTGGTGGATAGCAAATTGTTGTAGCGTTGTCACCGCCATGCAGCAAGAGTCAGCGGGGGGCTTGTTTGTCAGGTAACTCCGATCCCCTGAGATGTCCGCTTTTTGACATGTCCAGAAGGTGACAAATGGGCATCCTGGGGTCGACACATTTTGGCGGCTTCGCTAATTTCTTGCTGTGTCAGGAGTTGGTTAGCCAACAAATGACGGGCATCGCCCTTCGACAGCGTTCATCTTGAACGTTCCTCTATGGGGGAGGGAACGTCGGGGTGTGGTCGGGTGAGTGGTCTTCACGTTGCCGGTGAGGCGCGCAAAACGTGCCTCGCAGTCAGCGAGTAGAGCACTCACTGTTTGGCCCACGGCCGCTCACGCTCGGGGAATGTGCTCGTGCCTCTCGCCTCTGGTGGGAGGCACGAGTGTTTTACCGGCCCAAGTCACCCATCTCAGACCGCCCGAAGACTGGCGATATGGTCCGACTGCGCGCACCCTCGTAGGCGGCGAGGATGAGGCAGAGGACATCGATGCCCTCTCTCTCGGTGTGTAGCGGACGTGCACCAGAGCGCAAGCAGTCAGCGAAGTGTCCGATTTCGGACACATAGGTGTCTACGTCCTCGAAGTCGTAGGTCTGGCCACTGGATCCGCGCAAGGTGATCGTGAGGGCCCTTCCATCGCTGTGCAGCGAGCCACGCTCACCGACTACCGAGAACCTTTCAGTGCCCGGCGGCGGGTCATATGCCCAGCTCGTGACCAGGTGGCCGACGACCCCGTTGTCGAAACGGACCAGCACCTGAGCCGAGTCCTCGTTTTCCATGAAACGCAGCCGATGCCGTGACAGTAGTGCGGTGGCCTCGACCGGTGATCCTCCAGCCAAATGAAGCATCAGATAGGTCGGATGGTAGCCCGTGTCCATCAGCTCGCCGCCACCACTGGTGGCAGCGGTCGCGCGCCAGCCCATGTTCTCCGGGTTGAAATCGTTGTAAAAACTGTCGGTCGTTCGAACTTCATAGACAGTGCCGAGAATGCCCTGATCCAGCAGCTGCTTTGCGGTACTCACGGCTGGCAGAAAGAGCTGGTTGTGAGCGCACATCAAGGTCACGTCAGCTGCACTGACCGCGCGCTGCACTTCGTCTGCCTGCTGCACAGTCAAGCAGAGCGGCTTTTCGCACAAGATGTGCTTTCCTGCCTGAGCAGCGGCCACGATGGCTTCGGCGTGGAGGTGGTGTGGCAAGCAGATGTCGACGGCGTCCAGATCTGCCTCGATGATCATTTGCCGAAAATCGGTGTACGCCGCCGCTCCGAGTTCGGCCGCGCGTCTGCGGGCGGTCTCGTCCACCACATCGGCGATGGCGGTCACCTCGATTGCGTCGGAGTAGGTGCGATACCCCCGGATATGAGCCTCCACGATGCCGCCGCCGCCCAGCAGTCCAACTTTGATCTTGCTCATGTTGCACCGATTGGATAGGGCACGGCCGTGCCAGTAGCTGCGGCGGTGTTTGCGGCCGATACCAGGCGGGTGAGCTCGACCGCTCGGAAAAGGTTGTCATCCGCCCGCGTTGCGTCGCGGATGTGATTTACCCAACGGCTGAATGGGTCAGGCTCGTCGGAAGGAACTGGCAGCGACTGCCAGGTGTCTGATCCGGTGTTTCGCACGCGGAGTCCGTCTCCGGTGCTCTGGTATTCCAGGCTGGCCGTAGTGCCATGCATCTCGATGCTGAACGGGTCACCGCTCAGAAATCCTGTTTCGATGACACCGATCGCTCCACCCGGGTAGCCGAGCGTCACGACGGCCTGGTCCTCGACCTGGCGTTGGGTGAACGAAGCGTACGTCGCGCTCACCGTGGCCGGAAGCGCACCGAGGAATAGCTGGGTCAGGTAGGCCGGATGGCACCCCAGGTCGCTGAGGGCACCGCCTACCGCAGCGGTGGGGTCATAAAAGCGATCAGGCAGCCAGCCGGCGATCGCTCCGTCGTGAGATAGCCGTATTCGGCAATAGGTCACCTCGCCGAGCCGGCCCTTATCGAGCTCCCGCATGATCGCTGTGGTGTACCCGTGGTAGAGCCGGGGGAGTGATACCTCCAATGCGACGCTGGCCTCATCGGCCATGCCAATGATCTCCTCGGCTTCACTGACGGTTGGCGCCAGGAGTTTCTCGGTGAAGATGTGCTTTCCGGCCCGGGCTGCGCGGAGCATGATCGCGCGATGGGCGCTGGTGGCTGCGGTGACGGTCACCGCGTCGATGTCGTCGCGCGCGAGCAGATTGTCTAGGTCATTGACAAAGAGCGCATCGACAGCGTCGGCCGCTGCCCGCCCGCGAGCCGGATCGTCGTCCCAGACTGCGACAAGCTTGGTATCCGGGTGCTGGCGTACCTTCGCGGCGTACTCGGCTGCATGTACGTGCCAGAAGCCTAGGACCGCAACGGTGATCGGGTCGGGCACGGACGTCCTTCCTTGAGGGTTCGAGCGCTTGCGGCACTGTCAGCGGCTGCTCCACCGTATCTATCAGGCATGGTGTTTCGGATGACCAGGCCAATCCGTTCGCGCCAACCATGCAGGCGGACAGGGTTTAGGTCCTTAGGTGTTGCCGATTGTGGCTTCGCCTTCTGGCGCTACCGGCT
>DATEWO010000092.1:0-14731 GCA_035257925.1 Propionibacteriaceae bacterium
TGCGCCGCCAGATGGCGGTCACGATCGACGGTGTGGACGCGTTCGCGCGCTGGGCCGGCGGCGACGCGGCGGCGGCCCAGGCCATACGCGACGCCGAGCAGCAGGGCGACGTCGCCAAGCGCGACCTGCTAAGCGCGCTCCGGGAGGCGTTCGTCACCCCCATCGAGCCCGAGGACCTGTTCGCGCTCTCGCGCGGGATCGACCGCATCCTGGACTACGTCGCCGACCTTGTGAAGGAGTCCGAGGCGATGGCCTCCGCGCCCGACGAGGGGATCGCCACAATGGCCGGCCTGCTCGGCGACGCTCTGCGCCACCTCGACGACGCGCTGTCAAAGCTCGGGACCGACGGCGACCAGGCGACCGCGTCCGCGGACGCCGCCATCGCCGCCCAGCGCGAGCTCGAGACCGCCTACTACGCCGGGATGGTGGGGTTGCTCGACGTCGAGGACCGCACCGAGCGGATCACCCGCCGCGAGCGGTACCGACACTCCTCGCGGATCGGCGAGGCCGTGGTCGACGTCGCCGAACGCATCGTCTACGCCGTCGTCAAGCAAAGCTGAGCGGGGCATCATCCCGATCGGGGGATGCGCCAGCGAGCGCGACTGATCCCGTGAACGCCGCGTTCTTTCGGGCCCGCGTTCACGGCGGCCCTGAACCCGAAGCTGCTGGGCGCCGACCTGCTGATACTCGAGAACCGCCGGCCGCGGGCGATGTTCATCTGCTTCCTGGCGGCGGCCTGGGGATGAGCATCACGATCGGGATCGTCGACGTGCTGTTCGTGCAGGCCGACGCGGTCAAGAAGGGACGTTGCCTCGACTCGAACTGGCGCGAGGACCTATACCGATTGAATAGGTCACAGAGCTGGCTCCCGACCATCGTGACTCAAGCCGGGAGCGCGACGACGGCACACATCTCCACGTGCCTCAACTCGTGCCTTACGGGAGTGTAAATATGAGGTGTTCACCGTGAATAATTGCCACTCTCCGACACTGCGACATGTTGGCGCCAAACGCAACTTGACAAGGTCAGATGCTGGTTATGCCTAGTGAAAACGGCCGAGCAAATTTGTGATCGAAAACGGCCGGCTTGAGCTTGGGAAGCTCATATTCCACGCCGCACTTGGGTCGTCGCCAGCCGGTCGCCGCTAGCCGGACCAGGTCGGCCGAGCGGAGCGAGCCAGTACAGCAGCAAAGTACAGCAGTGTCCCCGCTGCTCAGCGCTGTCCAGCGGGGTTGGCCCCCATTCAGTGCGCCTCAACGACACTAAACGACAGCCATGCCGTCACTTTGCAAGCAAGGGGTTAGGGGTTCGAGTCCCCTTGGCTCCACCCTAGTCGAGGCCACCTTTGGGACTCCTTGGAGATCTGAATCCGAGCACTTGCAGCAGCAAACTGCAGCAGTTGGCCTCTAGCTCCCGTGGCTGCTGACTCATTCCGCTCTTCAAGGTGGGCAAGGAAGGCGGGTGTCCAGTGTGAATGCTCGACACCTCGGGACACGGTGATGTGCAAGGGGTTTCAGATCCATCCGTTCTCCCGGGCGATCCGGTACGCCTCCGCTCGCGATCCGGCCTCCAGCTTCTGGGTGATCGTCGCGAGGTAGTTGCGGACCGTGCCGGGCGAGAGGAACACCGCCCGTGCGACCTCGCGGATAGGCCGGTCCTCCTGTGCGATCGCCAGCACCTCCGCTTCCCGCGAGGTCAACGGTGAGGGGGCCGCGGTGAGCGCGTCGGCCGCGAGGATCGGGTCCACGTAGCGATGGCCCTCGTGCACCCGGCGCACGACGTCGGCGAGTGCGGTGCTGGGCGCACCCTTGGCAAGGAAGCCGCGCGCCCCGGAGGCCAATGCCTGGCGCAGCACATGCGGCCGTCCGTGGCCGGTGAGAATGACAACGGCACACGCCGGGAGTTGCCGACTCAGCTGGGTGACGACACCGACGCCGTCCACGACCGGCATCTGCAGGTCCACGACCGCAACATCGGGCCGGTGGGCCAGGGCACGATCGAGGGCCTGGCGGCCGTCTGCCGCGGTCGCGACGACCTCGATGTCGATCTCGCGCTGCAACAGCGCGACCAGTGCCTCTCGGATCAGCTCCTCGTCGTCGGCGATGAGCACCCGGATTGTCGTGTCGGTCATCGCGGTCGAGTGTCACTGGATGGCAGCTCCACCTGTACCTCGAACCTGCCGTCGTTGGCCGGACCGGCGACCAGCCGCCCCCCGGCGGTCGCACATCGCGCCGCCAGAGCGGCCAGACCGGTTCCGGACGAAGATCCGTCGGCGATGGTGCCAGCCTTCGGACGTCCTGCACCGTCGTTCACGATCACCAGCTTGGAGCACGGTCCCGTGCCGTTGAACGCGATCGAAACCTTGCGCGCGTCGCTGTGCCGCAAGATGTTGGTCACGGCTTCGCGGACCACGGCAGCAAGCAGGGCTGACGCCGAGGCTGGCACCTGCGCTGGGTCAACGTCGACCGTGGTCTCGATGCCAGCGGAGCCGAGGACCAGCTCGGTCGACACGATCTGGGTGGCCAGGTCGGCGACGGTCTCGCCGTGCACCGCTCGCCGAGCCTCGGCCAGAGTGGATGCCGCAATCTCGCGGATCTCGCCGCTCTCCGCCGCGGAGCGGGCCGGATCGGTGGCTGCAAGATCCGCCGCGAGCTCGGCCTTCAGCGCGATGATGCCAAGCCGGTGACCGAGCACATCGTGTAGCTCCCGGCTCACCCGTAGCCGCTCTTGGGCGAGCACCAGATCGGCCTCGGCCTCTCGTCCCGCCTCGGCAGCCCACACCAGGCCGAGTAACCACACCAACACCAGCCCTGTCAGCCACACCACCGCTGCGGAGCCGAGCGCGAAAGCCAGGTTTTGTATGACCGAGCCGTCGAATACGACCGCACCGGCCGCCGCCATCGCACCCAGGCCGATTGCCACCACGACGCCCGTCCGCGGAACAGCCAGCGCGCACGCACCTGTGGTGAAACCGGCCACCCACGCCCATGGCTCCTGACCGGGCACGGCCCAGGCGTACGCCGGCAGCCACAACCCGAGGGTCACCACCGCCAGAACGCCGACCAACGAGATGCGCATGCGCTGGGACTGTTCTGGACTGACCGCTGAGCGGAGCACCAGTGCCAGCGCGCCGCCGAAGAGCGCCAGGCCGACCACGTACATTGTCCCAAGAAGTCCCGATGGCGGCACGCTGAGCCGCAACGGGAAGACCAGCGCCCACCCGAAGCTCACCAGCAGCGCGCCGAGCACGACCAACCGAGGGCTGATCTGGAGACGTCGCGGACGATCAGGGGACATCGGCCCCATTCTCCCGTGCAGGCTGCATTGCCGAATCATGACAATCACACCTGTCGCTTGATCGTTCCCGCGCGCACCCTCGAATCATGAGCATCAGGGAGGCCAGCACCACTGACCCCATGCCCACGCCGGACCGACCACCGATGACCATGGCGTGGCGTCGGTTTGTGCCCTGGCAGGGGCCCGCCACCCGCGTCGACATGGCACTGATGGGGGCGATCCTCGGTGTGGTCGTGCTCGGGCTGGTGCTGCGGCCCCTCAAGCCGTTCCTCCTCGCCTCGCACCCGGTGACCTTGGAGTTCCTCACCGGCGACCTGATGGCAATCGGCGCTGCAGCAGCGTTCGCGCGGATCGGCGAGGCACCGCTCTGGATGGTCATCGTCGCTGGGGCTGCCGGCATGGTGAAACTCGACTGGCTCACCTGGTGGACCGGACGACAGTGGGGCGGGGGCATCATCAAGATGTTCACCACAAGCGAGCGCGCACAGCGCTTCGCCGGCCGGGCCACAGAGCTGGACCCCAAGATCCTCCGCGCGGCTGTCGTGCTCGCGGTCCTGCCCGGCGTCCCCACCGCGGTGGTATACGCCATGGCCGGCTGGGCTCGGATGCGCCTAGCGACCTTCCTTCTCCTCGACCTCGCCGGGGCGTTGCTGATGACAGGCCTGGTCGCGGGCATCGGCTATGCGCTAGGCCAACACGCCGTCGACCTCGTCCTGCTTGTCGACAGATTCGCGTCGGTAGTGAGTCTTACGCTGATCGTGGTGGCCGCAGTGATCCCGCTGGTGAGGCGACGGATCCGACGGAATGCCTGACAAGGAGACGTGGCCCCGGATGTACGACGACGACGACGACCGACCTGCCGGTCGGAGTCGGAATAAGTCGCCAAGAGCCCAGGAGCTTTGCCGTGTGATTACTACTGTTCCTTTATCGATGGGCTCCCCGGGCAAGACAGACCGATCACCGTCGATTGCTGCGGGCTGACAGTAATAACGGTGAATGCGTAGCCGGCTCGGCCCAGGTGCTCGGCGAATAAGCCGGCTATCCGGTAGGTGCTGGCGGGGGTTGGGCTGTGTAGAACACGCACAGCCGGCCATCGTCACTAAGCAGTTGGCGCACAAGAGCAAGCTCTCCCTGCGCCGGTCGGGTCCAGAAGAGGCTTATGTTGATGGCGAAGACCTTTGTCGAATCTGAGCAGTCGGGTCGGGTCGACGTCCTGGAGGCCCTGCTGCTCGAAACGTGCGGTGCCGCGCTCGAGGTTGCTCGGATTGCGAACTGCGCTGGCTTTTTGCGTTCCAGAAGTGTTCGTCGAGCCCGAAGAATTGAAGCGGTAACGATCACCATCGACCCGACGGCGACCAACCACCCGAATGGGTGTGTGCACGCCGGATGACAACGACCACACCTCCGACAAGGGGCGGCCGCGCCTCGCCGAGTTGATTCCATCGGTGATCGGGCTCACCGGCGACGACCCGCACATCGATGCCTTGATCACCCTCCGCTGCACGACGATCGCGCTGCCCGTGACAAAAGAGCGCACCCAAGCGGTGGTGGATGCGACCACTCGGGGCTGGCCAGGCGTAAACGACGCCCAATGGGGCCTACTCCGCCACTCTGCAAGCAAGGGGTTAGGGGTTCAGTCCCCTTGGCTCCACGCTGTGATGTCTCGGGACACCGTTAGCAGGTGTCTCGGGACATAGTTAGCACCTTCCTTAGCTCGGAGGTGCGCCATGTCGATGGCCCGCCAGCTGATCCGCGAGCTGATCTTGGACCCGACCCGGGACTACCAGCCCTGCGGCCTACCCCCGGACCACCCAAACGCGACCCCTGTCGTGCAACCAGTCACCCTTGGCTCCACTATGTGCACGCACCGCCGGCTCGCCGCAGCCAGACTCGAGACCATCCAAACTTGGGAGTACCTCACCACCAGCACCGACATCGACGCCTGAGCAGATATCCGAGATCGATTACGCCCTGGATGCTCGTCTGGTGACACTTTGTCAGGCGGATGTGCTGGTTTGGCCGGACTTGCCTTGCGCTTCGGACGCGGCCATCAGTGAAGACGCCAGTGGGGTGCGGCGGTACAGCACGCCGCGGCCGGCCCGCCAGGAGATCAGTAGGCCGTTGCCGCGGAGCACGGTGAGGTGCTCACTGACTGTGCTAGGACTTTGATGGAGATCGCGAGCAAGCTGGGTGGTGGTCATCGGCACGTCGAGCCTGCGCAGAATCGCGGCCCGAGTGCGGCCGATCAGGGAGTCGAGGTCCTCCATCGGGTTCGCTGCCGATGGCAGGCCCTCCCAGACGCGGCCTACGCCGCGGGCAGCGTATGTGAGACTGAACTCGTCCGGCGCCTCATGGCCGATGATCAAGTTCGGCCAGGTGAACACCGACGGCAGCAGTGTTATCTGGGTGCCCTGGTAGCTGACGTCGCGATGGTGCGGTTTGTCGATCTTCAGGACCCGGTCGACCAGAGTGATTTCGGGATGCAGGTCGGTGAACATGCTGAAGATCCCGTCGGTGAACGCCTTCGCTCCGCGGTAGGCAACGTCGTCATCGAGGACGCTGCGAATCCGCTGCCAATACGGGGCGATCGCGATTTGCCAGTAGTCGAAGATCAAGTCGCTTACCCGTCCCGGGAGCGCCTCCTCGTCGTTCAGCAGCTCCTCAAGGTTCGGCGGCACGGCGCCGTCCTTCCAGGTGCCGCGCAGGTCGTCAAGAATCTGTCCAGCAGGAAGCCGGGACATCGCGTCGAGCTGCTGCTCGATAGTGATCGCCGGGTTGTACGACCAGGCGAACAGAAACTCTGGCGCCCACCGGCCAGGCGGCGCCAGAGTCCGAAGCAGGTCGAAGTCGAGTCTCTGGAGGGCGCCGCGGACGTCTCGAAGCCACGGCATCATCACGTACGCGTGTCGGCCCTCGCCCAGCAGACGCAGACTGGAGGCCACCTCGGCTAGCGGGGAGTAGGCGAACCGGGTCTTGCCGAGTGCATCGACGCTCAGGTGGAACTCGATCATCACCTCGCAGCCTAGGAGCCTGACCGGTACCGGTCGAAAGCATTCGGTTGGGGCCGAACGCGAGCCCGGCCTCACCCGCCCAACCGGAGGCAGCGCTCGGCGTCGTGAGCGAAGACAGCCGTCCCTTCCTCCCTGTGTTCGTCTGAGCCCGAATCGTTGGCGCCGTGAAGGTCTGCGGAAGACGCTGGTTCGAGCCTGCCGACCAACAAGGAAGCCAACATCCATGAGCCACGCAACAGCCCGTCGCTTTACCCGGCCGAGCGCCGCCGATCATGCCGTCACCAAGCGACCAGTGCTGATCTTCGTCGGCGTACTGATCGCCATCGTGCTGACGTTCTACGGAATGCGGATCGCCACCGACGCTCCGTTCCTGCTCACCGGCGCCGATCCCGAACCAGAGGACTTCGAGAGCCGCTACGTCGCCCATCCATGGTTGGCGTACCTACACATGACAGCTGGCGTGCTCTACCTGCTCGGCGCCCCGCTGCAGCTGTCACAACGCATTCGTACCAAGCACTACACCCTGCACCGTCGGCTCGGACGGGTGCTCGTGCCTGCAGCGCTGGTCAGCGTGCTCTTCGCGCTCGTATTCGGACTCCGGTTCCCGTGGGGCGGCGCCCTGGAAGCAATGGCCACCGCCGTCTTCGGCTGCTGGTTCCTGACCTGTCTGGTGCTCGCCGTCCGCGCAATCCGCCGCGACGATGTGGTCAACCACCGACGCTGGATGATCCGCGCGTTCGCCGCTGGTGTCGCGGTGGGCACCGTCCGCATCTGGATCGGCCTACTCCTCGCCTCCGGGCTACTCGACTTTCACGACAGCTTCGCCGCAGCGTTCTGGATTGCCTTCAGCCTGCACGTGCTCGCAGGCGAATGGTGGGTCCGTACGACTCCCCCCAAAAATGGGTAGCCAATGACGAATTCGATTTCTCAGAACCAAGGAGGAACTGTGCGTAACATTTCGGCCACCTTGAGCGTCTCGATGGACGGAGTGATCCAGGCACCGGGCAGACCTGATGAGGACACCCGAGATGGCTTCGATCGGGGCGGGTGGGCCGTGCCGTACAACGACGAGGTGATGGCTCAGCGGATGGGTGAGGCCATGTCCTCCTCCGGAGTGATGCTGTTCGGCCGTCGGACGTATCAGGATTTCTACGGGTACTGGCCCCGACAAACCGACAACCCCTTCACGCCGTATCTGAACCAGGCAACCAAGTACGTCGTCTCAAGCACTCTCTCCGAGCCGCTGCCCTGGGAGAACTCGATTCTGCTTCCGGGTGATCCTGCGGCTAGCGTTGCCCAGGTCAAGTCCGAACCGGGCCCCGATCTGGGCATCGTTGGCAGTGCGCAGCTGGTGAGATCACTGTTTGCGGCCAAGCTCATTGACCGGTACGTGCTACTCATCCATCCCCTCGTGCTCGGTCAAGGTCGCCGCCTCTTCGATGACAGCGGACCAGGTGACCACTTCGAGCTGGTGGACAGTGCGGTGACGACCAAAGGCGTGATCATCACCACATACCAACGCGACGCTGACCAGGCTGCGAACTGATCAAGAGCCAGGGACTCACAGCTCCCGACGACAGCCACGCCTCCCAGGCCAGGGCTTCACCCAGCGATTAGTTCAGCAGGCTTGCCGAGTCTTTACAGATGACTGTCGAAGATCATCAAGCGCCGGCCACTCCTCGCCCCCGAACAATGCTCGGGGCGCGGATCAGGATCCTCATGCGGCCCTGTTGGTCAGGCTCTGCTGTGGATAAGAGCTGCCACCCCATCCAAGATCAGATTAAGGCCAAATTGGAAGTCGTCCTGAAGATCGGTCTCAGGATCGGCTGGCGGAGGCTCAAAGACCCCGGCAGCTACCGCAGCAGTCAGCATTGGAAATCGGCTCTCGTCAACCAGCCGAGCGAGGAGTTGACCGTACGGCAGCGGCAGCCCAAACGACGCATCGGCACCTTCTAGGCTGTTAGCAATCGCGGCGTGCCCTCTGGCGTATTCAACCAAGGTCAGCACGATCCCCATCTTCTCCGCCATGGTCAACGGCGTGGCCTCCTGAATAAGTAATCCATGCTCCAGCCAGTCAAGTTGGCCCGGCTCGAGTGGCGGCCTGGTCAGGGGCAATTGGAGGATCCACGGATGCCGCCGATAAATCGCCATCAGATTGGCAATCCACCCCGTCAGGCCTGCCCGCCAATCGTTCGTCACCGTCGCGCCTAGCTCCCCCGCCGCGGCGTCAATCATGAAGTCGTAAAGCTCCTCCTTACTGGCAACGTGCCGATACAACGACATGGGAGCGCTACCGAGGCGGTCGGCCAGCCGTGCCATAGATAAAGCGGAGAGCCCTTCAGTGTCAGCAATTTCGATTGCCGCACTGACGATTCGGTCCAGACTCAGAGGTGTTCGGCGCTCTTTCGCTGGTGCGGCACGACTCCAGAGCCGTCGCAGGCTTTCCGGCAGCTCGACCTCGGCAGTCACATCGTCCACGGTGCCATTCTAAGAATGCGTATATGATACGCTTGTGCGTATGACATACGCAGACGCGGAAATAGACTCTGCCGGCCCGCCCAACAGGACTCCAGTCCGCTGGTGGCAGCGACCTTGGATAGCGCCGTTGGCATTCCTGATCGTTGTCTTCATGACATTCTCCTTGCCGCCATATCTGAGCCTGGATCCCAGCCGGTCGCGGGTGCCGGCACCATCGGGCTTCCCGCTGCACTACCCGTTGCTGGTTCTCCACGTCATCTGTGGGTCCATCGCGCTTGGATGCGTCGTATTCCAGATCTGGCCCTGGTTCCGCAACCATCACCGTACGGCTCATCGCCGGATCGGCCGGACGTATGTCTTAGCCGGAGTGCTGCCGGGCGGACTAGCCGGCCTAATTCTCGCGGCCACCACGCCGTTCGGGCCCGTTATCAAGGTCAGCAGCGTCATGATGGCCCTGCTCTGGCTAGGCATAACTCTCACCGGATTCGTGATGGCTCGGCGCGGCAGATTTGTCGAGCACCGACGGTGGATGATCCGAAGCTTCGCGCTGACTTGCTCGATCATTCTCAACCGGTTCGTGGCCGTCGCCGTATTCCTTGTATTGCAGCCGCAACAAAACACGATATTCGCCGGCAATGAGACCTGGTTCGTCCAGGTCACCGCGGGCATCACCGGCTGGTTGTCCTGGACCGTTGCGCTGCTGCTGGCCGAATGGTGGCTGGAGCGAAGACCCTATCCGGCTGACCGCGACACTCCCCGACTTGTCAGCGTCTCTGCGATAGCGAACCTGCAGCAGCAAAGTGCAGCAACAAAAGCGCAACCTGGCGGTGGTGGACGCGACTATTCGCGGCTGGCCAGGCACGAATGACGCTCAACGAGGCCCGCTCCGCCACTTTGCAAGCAAGGGGTTAGAGGTTCGAGTCCCCTTGGCTCCACCTGTTTCCCCTTGTCAGAGTGCAGTTATTCGCTGCTTGTGGCCGACGGGCATGAAGAAGTACAGCAACAAGTACAGCAACGAGGGTCGCCAGGCGCCCAGTTGGTGCTGGCGGAGCATCTGTCTGTCGGGATCAGCGGTGAGAGCCGGTGGCGGCGGTCGGCCCGCCACGCAGTGGCCGATTCGTAGCCGTGCGTTGCTCGTTGTCTCGGAGGCGCGGCTCGTAGTGGGCGAAGAAGATCTTGGTAACAAGATCGCGCCGAGCACGCACGCCGGTTTTGGTGAAAATGTTCCTCAGATGGCCTTGGACCGTGTTCACGGAGATCACCAGATGGTCAGCAATATCGATGGTTGAGAAGCCCTGCAAGACAAGTCTGGTCAACTCCTGCTCGCGTTCCGTCAGGCCGTAGGCCGACATCAGGAGTGGGGCGATCCGGCTCGGGTGGGCGGGTTCTACGATGACCGCAACCCGCTGAGCGTCGATAGCCGCGAGCGGCACGCCATGCAAGACGACCCAGCGGCCCGACCGGGTCAGCACCCGAGCAACCGCGACTTCGGCCGGGTCGTCTTTGCTCGCGGCCGAACGCGCTGCCCGTCCCGCCACAGCGAGCACAGCCGTAGGCAGCCGCGAGGCCGTCAGGTTCCCGTCCGGCAAGTCACGAAGCCATTCCTCGACACCGGGCGACATCGACTCGGGGCGCCAGTTTGGGCCCAGCACGATCATCCCGGGCGCATCCGGACCTTCGGGATCGGCAGACTCCCCGATGAGCAGGGCCCGGCGCACGGCATCGGCCATGACTGGGCTAATAGCGGCCAAGAACGCCTGCTCGTGCGCATCAAATAACGGGCGATCGGGCTGCCGATACAGGCCGATGGCACCCCAGACGCGATGGCCGCGCGTACGCACCGCGGTGATCATCTCCTGATCACCGCCGTAGATCTTGTATGCATGCCAGCGAGGGCTTGAGCTGGGATCGCCGCCCGTGGCCTCATACAACGTTGAGACCCCGCTCGGTGAGCGGGCCACATCTATTAAGTGGTTGACGTCTTCCGCGGCGTACTCCATAGCGATCCACTCGGGAGGGAACTCCGGCATTCCTTCCTGGAAGTGGCTCGTGACAAGTCCTGATGCAGGGTCAATGGTGTAGCAGCACGGAGCCATATAGTGCGGAACGGCGTCAGCCAGCACCGGCGTACATGCACGCCAAAAGGCCACCATGTCCAACCCTTGCTTGGACAACCGGGTGATCTTGTCCTCCGCGCGTGCGAATCGCCAGTGGCGATCCATGTCCCACAGCGTACGGCGCGCCCAAGCCATCGCGAAATGACAGATTTCTGCTATATCCCCCGCTCCACGCCGGCCCTACGGTCAAAGAGCAAACCGTACGGAAGGAGCCAGGGATGACCCAGACCAACCAAGCAACCGCGCTACATGTGCGGAGGGCAAGCGAGATAGAAGCAACTGGCGACCCAGCCGCAGGTGTCAACCGTTACAGCCGTTATCTCGTCGAGAGTCGCGACTCAAACGGAATGGTGGCTCTGGTCCAGCACATCTTGGCGCCGCGGGTGCTGGGTGCTCCGCTGCACCGGCACAGCCGGGAGGATGAGTACAGCGTTGTCCTCGAAGGCCGGCTCGGAGTCTTCCAAGATGGCGAGGAAGTTGTCGCTGCGCCGGGTGACATTGTGTTCAAACCTCGAGGGCACTGGCACACGGTCTGGAACGCCGGCGACGGACAGCTGCGCGTACTAGAGCTGATCGCACCAGGCGGACTCGAGGAGCTGTTCCGACGGTTGGCCGAACCCGGGGGCGAGTACGACCCGGCGACGCTACCGGCCCTGGCCGCGCAGTACGGCTGTGACATCGACTTCGGGGCCACCATGCCTCTGGTACAGCGGCACGGCCTGGTCTTCTAGATGCGATCGTGTCCGCTGGCGCTGCCTGTCCGGAAGAGCTGGAAGCGATGCTCGAAGACGCCTGCCTGCTCGGTGACGCATCCCTCCTCGCGAACCTGTTCGACGTCGACGCCATCCTGCTGGCCCGAGGAACGAGCCAGGTACGCGGGCGTCCCGCGATAGCCAAAGTGATCATCGACCAGCTTCGGGATGGTGGCAGCTACGTCGGAGCACCACGCCTGGTGATGCAGTCAGGCCAGCTCGCCTTGATCATCTCCGACGCTGCAACCTCGGTGGCCCGGCGCAGTCTGGACGGCTGGCGTTACGTGATCAGTCGGCTTGACCTGTCATCGCAAGCCTCCATCCGGCCTGACCGGCTAGCTCCGCCCAAAAGTAAGTCCAGGTCGCCAGCTGAACCGGCATCAAGCGAGCCAGCGAGTGCTGAACGGCACCGACTTACCGGGCAGCTCTAAGGCTTGATCTCCGTTGGACCGCCATGGTTACGATTCACCAACCAACCGCTGGGCACCCAACGAGTACAGCAGGAAAGTACAGCAACGCCGTCGCCGTCCGGCGGTCTTCAGCGAGGCTTACATTCACTCATCGCGCTTCATCGACGCTCAGCACGGCGTTGGCAGTCACTTTGCAAGCAAGGGGTTAGGGGTTCGAGTCCCCTTGGCTCCACTTATTTCACCTTGTCAAGCTTACTTTCAGCACTCCTTGCCGACATGGATTAGAGCACGTGCAGCGACAAACTGCAGCAGTTGTGTGGGAGGAGGGTGCGTGGCCCCGGTATGGGTAGATTGTGCCGTGCCGCATGGAAGCACTAGTCGAGAGGCACTTTGCTTTCGAATTCGGCAATGAGATTAGTGCAGGCTTCCAGTGCTTGGCCTGCGCATCGCTCGGTGAATTGGGTGAGGAGTTTGCGGCCTTGCGCATTGCCTGCATGGATGAATTTGACCGCCTCACGTTGGATGTCAGGGAGTTCTTCGGCCCAGCGTTGTTGTAGCGAGTCGAACGCTTGGCGCACCTGGGGCTGCCGGTCGTTGAACATCCAGGCTCGCTCGTCTCCTTTGACGTGGTCGAGGAGTTTCTGGAACTGCCACCAGTAAGACTGCGCGTCGTAGCTTGCCGTTGCTACGTCCTCGGGCCGCTCGGCTACGACGGTCGCTGCGGGAAGAGCAAGGGCATTCGGCACACTCGCGGCTGCCAGGAAGATCGGAAGGTAGACGCTCGTGCATGGTGTGGCGGCCGCCCACCAGAGGTGTGGGAGCTGGTCGGGAGCATCGGACATGAGCATGATCGCGGAGCTGGCGGTGTTTCCCCAAGTGAATCCCGCGGGGGAGTCGTGCATGCACAGCGTCATCAGGTCGGGCAGCCCCGCGGTGAAGTAAGGCCCTCCAAGGAAGGTGTCCTCGTAATGATCGCGGAGCACTCGTGTTGCTTGGTCGAAGGCAATCTTGCCGTTGCGCGCTGCGTTGGCCAGCAGGTGCCGTGAGCGTTGCAGTCGGACGTGGGATACCTGCAGTGGTGCGCCCGGGTCGGTGTAGGCACGGGCGAAGTCGAAGGGCCGGTTCTCGCTGGCGGGCCACCAGCCGGCCTCGATGGCGTGGTCAATGAGATCCTGGCTCGCCTGGTCCCATTCGCTGCGGATGGTGGGCTGGTTGGAGATGGCGTAGGTTCCGGTGCGTATCACGCGTGCTGCCCACCGATGACCGGAGGTCTCAATCACCCAAGCTTCGCGGGGGTCGGCGACAAGATAAGAGTTGTCATAGGCGCCCTGCTCGATCGGACGGCCGGGGACGCCGGATCCCCACTGGCCATGTGCGGCGACTAGCTCAGTGATGGTGCTGACTGCCTCCTGCGCTGTGGTTGCGCGTTCGAGCCCGAGCCGGACTAGTTCCATCCCGAGGATCCCCACCGGCGGTGGCTGGCCGTGACGGGATTGGGTGACATGCTCGGCGAGGTCGCGGGTGAATAGTGCTTCGTTGCCGATGCCGACGCCCCACTCATTGAGTCCGAGCTCGTGCCCCCAGCACCAGTACGGCGAGCTACCGAGGTGCGCCCAGCTTTGCTCGACATCGGGAATTTCGAGATAGGCCAAGCGCAGTGAGGAGGTCGCGCTCGATTGTCGGCGTGGCCAGTAACGCAGCGGTTGGCATTCTCCTGCGGGCCGGTCACTGTTCTTGGCCAGCAGCATGGAGCCGTCCGCGGTCATGTCGGGCAGCGCAACGAAGGTGTCGCAGCTCCACGGACGCTGGGCTGGCGCAGTCGGCAAGGTTGGAGTCATGGGGTGATCACCATTCGCCCGGCCCTCAGCCCTTGACGCTCCCCCCGAAAGCGAAGGCGCCGCCCAGCCTGCGGCTCAGCACCAGGTACAGCAGCACCGAGGGCAGCGAGTAGAGCAGCGAGTATGCCGCGAGCTGTCCGTAGACCACCTGCCCGTACTGGCCGAAGAAGGTATAGATCGTCACTGACATCGGCTGTTTCTCCGGGGTCAGGAGCAGGATGAACGGAACGAAGAAGTTCCCCCACAGACCGATGAAGGTGTAGATCGCGACGACCGACAGACCCGGTCCCATCAGTGGCATCACAATTCGCAACAGTCCGCGCATCGGACTCGCCCCGTCGGTCCAGGCCGCCTCCTCGAGCTCGATCGGGACGCCGTCCATGAAGTTCTTTGTCAACCAGATCGAGATCGGTAGGGCCGTCGTCGCCATGAACACCATGGTGGCGGGGATCGAGTCGTCGAGCGCTAGCTGCACGAACAGCCCGTACACCGGCACCATGATCGCGGTGATCGGCAGCCCGGTGGAGAACAAGATGGTGACCAGGAACGGCCGCTTGAGTCGGGAGCGGTAGCGCGATAGCGGGTAGGCGGCCAGAGTCGCGCACACCATCGTGATCAAGGTCCCGCCGATACAGAGGATGGCACCGTTGAGCAGCGGCACGTACGTCGTCTCCGGCGTCATCACCGCCTTGAAGTTGTCGAGGGTGAATGGGTGCGGCCACATGATGCTGACGCCCTGGCTCGGATCCCCGTTGAAGGCGGCCAAGAGCACCCACAGCAACGGGATCACGAAGCCTGCGGCCATTACCAGCAAGATCAAGCTGGCCA
>DATEWO010000093.1:0-4738 GCA_035257925.1 Propionibacteriaceae bacterium
GTGGTCGACAACGGGAAGGTGACCGACTGGACGGCGCGCCAGGCGGCTGCTGCCGCGCGCCGCGGTGACGCGCAGCTGGGCACCCTCGCCGGTTCCGTCCCCGGATGTGTTGCTGCTGTTGGTCCTGGAGCAGCTCTGGCGGCTGCCAGGCCGGACGGCAGCGTCGCCGGCTATCAAACGCCCGAGGAGTTCGTCGCAGGCGGCATGCAGACCCAGTGTCCGATCACGCTGGTGGACGCGGGACCGCTCTCCGACCAGGTGATCACCGAGCTGGCCGATCGCAAGGACATTACGACGATCGTGACCGGCATTGGGCCGGCTGCCAACTCCGAAGATCCGAGTCTGCAGGTCATTTACCGCCTCGGCACGACGCTGCCCGGCTGGCTTACTTCCGCGAGCACCCGGCGCGAGGGAATCGTGACGCTCACCGACCTGACCCGAACCTTGATCGACTTCGGTGCTCCTGGGTCAACCGTCGCCGTTGATGGTTCGCCATTCGCGGTTTACGGCGCAGACCTCACCCTCGATGCTATCGACGACAAGATCGACTCCATTGCCGCGCTTTCTGAGGCCGCGGTGATTGGCTATTTGGTCCTGGGCCTCGGCGGGGCAGTGCTATTCGTGATCATGGTGCTGGATGTGCTGCGAGCTCGATTTGTGCTGCCTAAGTTGATCATGACATTCGGTGGGGTACTCCCAGCCGTGATGATGCTCACTGGGGCAGTGCCCTGGCAGAACAGTGGTTCGCCTGGGCTGGTCGTCAGTCTCATCGTGGCTGCCTGGTCGGTGACATTGACGGCCTTGGCGCTCTTCTTGGGCCGGCTCACCCAGGTCCCAAGCACCATCGCCGCGGCTGCGCTGACCGTTGCCGCGTTCACCTTTGATGCCGCACTGGGTGCCGTCATGCAGCCGGGGTCATTGATCAACTCGCGCCCGATCTTCGGCTTGCGCTGGTATGGCTTCGGAAACGTGACTTTCGCGGCGTACGCCACTGCCGGATTGGTCTTGGCGGCCTACGTCGCCCATCGTTGCCTGGTGGCCGGCCGCCGGGTCGCAGCCGTTGCGGTTGTCGGCGCTATCGGTTTTGGCATCGTGATCTGCGAGGGTTGGCCCTCAATGGGCAGCGATTTCGGCGGAGTCATCGCGCTAACGCCGGCGGTGCTGTGGCTGATGCTGGCGCTCTCCGGTGTCAAGATCACCTGGCCGAAGCTGCTGGTGATCGCTGGGTCGGCGGTGCTGGCGGTCGCCGTGGTCTCGGTGCTCGATTGGCTCCGCGGGCCCGATCGGCGGACTCACCTGGGCAATTTTGTGCAGCGAATCATTGATGGAGACGCGTTGGACGTGATCAGTCGCAAGGCTGTCGCTTCCGCCGAGACGATTGCCTCCATCGTCGGCATTGGGTCGCTGCTGATCGGGGTCGTGTTGTGGATCGTGATCTTCAGGTACGTGGCGCCGCGAATCTCATCCGATTTCACCACCGTCCGGAGCGCGCTGATTGCCCTGCTCATTGTCGCCATCGTGGGCACTGTGTTGAACGACGGCGGCATCTTCGTCTGGCTCACGGTGACGGCGCAGGTCACCACGGTGATGGGTTGGTTCTTCTTCGACTGGGCTCACCGCAACGATTGGACGGTCAGCACTATCCGAGCCGCACACCGGTAGCGTTGCGGCCGTGGCAGACACTGTCGGCGACGCGGCCCGAACCCCAGAGCAGTCACAGCCATGGGCTGAGCTCGGACTGAAGGACGGCGAGTACGCCCGGATCAAGGAGATCCTGGGCCGCCGGCCGACCTCCTCTGAGCTCGCCATGTACTCCGTCATGTGGTCAGAGCACTGCTCGTACAAGTCGTCCAAAGTGCATCTACGCCAACTCGCCTGGCTGCCGCAGGAGACCCCCATCGGCAAGCTGCTCGCCGGCATCGGGGAGAACGCGGGCGTGGTCGACATTGGACAGGGCTACGCCGTCACCTTCAAGATCGAGTCGCACAACCATCCCAGCTACGTCGAGCCGCACCAGGGCGCTGCCACCGGTGTCGGCGGGATCGTTCGCGACATCTTGGCTATGGGAGCGCGGCCTATCGGCGTCATGGATTCTCTTCGCTTTGGGCCCCTCGACGAGCCCGACACAGCGCGGGTGCTGCCAGGCGTTGTCGCCGGTATCGGTGGCTACGGGAACTGTCTAGGCCTGCCTAACATCGGCGGCGAGGTGGCCTTCGACAGCACCTATCTTGGCAACCCGCTGGTGAATGCCTTATGCGTCGGCGTACTTCGCCATGAAGACTTGCACCTGGCGAAGGCCACCGGCACCGGCAACAAGGTGATCTTGTATGGCGCCTCGACCGGCGCAGACGGCATCGGCGGGGTCAGCGTGCTCGCCTCGGAAACATTCGATCACGCGGAGGGTACGAGCGCTGAACCTGTCGAAGCGCGCCCTGCGACAGGCTCAGGACGCAAACCGGCCAGCAAACGCCCGAGCGTTCAGGTCGGCGACCCTTTCATGGAGAAGCTGCTCATCGAGTGCACGCTGGAGATCTTCGCAGCCGGGCTGATCACGGGCATCCAGGATCTCGGTGGCGCCGGACTCTCCTGCGCCACCTCAGAGCTGGCCAGTGCTGGCGACGGCGGTATGCACATTGATCTTGATCTGGTGCCGCTCCGCACTACGACGCTCAGCCCAGAAGAGATCTTGATGAGCGAGTCGCAGGAACGCATGATGGCGATCGTCGAACCCGAGCATGTCGAGGATTTCCTGGCGATCTGCCGCAAGTGGGACGTTATGGCAACCGTGATCGGCGAGGTGACCGCTGGAGACCGGCTGGTGATCAACTGGCACGGTGAGACGGTGGTCGACGTACCGCCGCGTACCGTGGCTCACGAGGGACCGGTTTACCAGCGTCCCTACGAGCGGCCGGAATGGCAGGATCAGGTCCAAGCCAACGGGATTGATCAACTTTCGCGACCAGCCGGGGGCGAAGAGCTCGCCAACACCCTGCTCCGCCTGGTCGGCTCGCCTAACCTCTGTGACAGGTCCTGGGTCACTGATCAATATGACCGCTACGTCCGCGGCAACTCCGTGCTCACGCAACCTGACGATGCAGGGATGTTGCGAATTGATGAGGACTCGGGCCTCGGCGTCGCCCTGGCCACCGACTGCAACGCGCGCTTTGCGCTACTGGACCCCTACGCAGGCGCGCAGCTTGCGCTAGCAGAGGCGTACCGCAATGTTGCGACCTCCGGGGCAGAACCCCTGGCGATCACTGACTGCCTCAACTTCGGCTCACCAGAGGATCCGGCGATCATGTGGCAGTTCAGCGAAGCCATACGCGGGCTCGCTGATGGCTGCCGGGCGCTGGGTACACCGGTGACCGGTGGGAACGTGAGTTTCTACAACCAGACAGGCAGCACGCCGATCTTGCCAACGCCGGTGGTCGGAGTGCTCGGAGTGATCGACGATGTGACGCGTCGGACCTCCGGAGGCTTCAAAGCGGCTGAGCAAGTCGTCTACCTGCTCGGTGAGACCCGTGACGAGTTGGCCGGTTCCGCCTGGGCACAGGTCATTCATGATCATCTTGGTGGTCAGCCACCCGAAGTTGATTTTGCTCAGGAGAAGGCACTGGCGGAGGTGCTGATCAGGGCCAGCCGCCGCGGCCTGCTCGCCAGCGCTCACGACCTGGCCGATGGTGGACTGGCCCAAGCGTTGGTCGAGTCAGCGCTACGCTACGGCTTCGGCGCGCGTATCGAGTTGCCCTCAGAGGCTGATCCGTTCGTATGGCTCTTCTCTGAAAGCACCGGGCGAGCACTTGTCTCGGTGAAGGCGGGTGCCGACCGTGATCTCGCCTCGCTGTGCCGAGTCAATGGGGTCATGCTGACCAAGCTTGGGGTGGTCACGGCCGAGGAGGACGCCAGCCTCGAGGTGGTCGGCCAGTTCACGCTTCCCCTTGCCCGCATCCGGGAGTCGTGGCAGGACACCATCCCCGCCGTCATGGCGACCTACTGACCGATCCGCGCGGACGGCTCGCTCAGCCTGCGTAACTGCGCACGAGTTCGGTGCCGATGCGGGCCAGTTCGTCGCGGACCTCCTGGGGCTCGAGCACCTCGACAGCCTTGCCCCAGCCAGCCAACTGCTCGGCGACGGAGCGGGCCATGTGCGAGGCGACCCGGACCCGCACTCGGCCGTCATCCCATGCACCCAGCACCTCGCAGTGGCGCCCGTAGTGCGACTGCAGCACGTGCACGAACCGGTCCTCGATGAGCACGGTCGCCTGGACGAGGGAACGCCGCTGCTCCATCTCGGCGACGATCTCCTGCCACGCCCGGGCAAGCTGAAAGTCATTGGGCCGCTCGGCGGGCTCATCGGTCAGGACAGCTTTGGTGATGCGGTCGACCCGAAATGTCCGCTGGCCCTTCGGTGTGCCGGCGATCAGGTACCAGACATCGTCCTTGTCGACCAGACCCCACGGCTCGATGACGCGCTGCGATGGCGGCCCGGAGCGGCCCCCGTAGCTCAGCCACACCTTGCGCCGCTGTACCACGGCGGTTTGCAGTTCGCGCACCACTGCAGGTGGCTCCTTGCCGGTTTCACCCCAGCGGCCCGAGTCGATCAGCACCGCTTCCGCCGCCGCCTCGGCGTCGGCCCGGAACGTGCTAGGCAGCGCGCGAACCAGCTTGCGCAGCGCTGACTTGACCGCGGGCGCAGTCGATGCGGCCGGACCGGCCAGCAGGAACAACGCCTGCGCCT
>DATEWO010000094.1:0-3212 GCA_035257925.1 Propionibacteriaceae bacterium
CGACGTGCTTACCGCGATCGTCAATGTCGGCCTCGCCATCCCGGTGCTCGTGGTTGTGATCTTGGTCTCGGTGTCCTTGCCACAACGCAATCTCTACACACTGGCGCTGGTGATCGGGTTTACTGGATGGTTTTGGGTGGCACGTGCCGTCCGAGCACAGTCCAGCAGCATTCGGACTCGCGAACACATCGACGTGGCCAAGCTCTCGGGAGCCGGGTTCTGGTCAATCCTGCGCCGCGACGTCTTGCCTTACCTGCTCTCCTATGTCGTTATGGCCTGCATCTTGCAGATCTCCGGCGCCATCTTGTTCGAGTCCACGCTGAGCATGCTCGGCCTGGGCGCTTCGGGTACGACCAGCCTGGGCACCATGCTCTACTGGGCGATTCAATGGGGGTCGGTACGGACCGGAGCTTGGTGGGCGTTCATCCCGCCGACGGTCATGCTGACCTTGATCGTTTTCTCGTTGCTGCTCTTGCAGTCCAGCCTCAATGAGGTGTTCAACCCCCGGTTGCGTCGCGGTCGGGCCGCGCGCAAGAAGGCCGTCAAGGAAGGCACCGAGCTCGAGACACCGATCGAGGCCGACGACGCCGGTCCGGTGGGGAGCGGGGGCTTTCTCGAGACGCCGGTTTCGGCAGGGCAGGATCGCTAATGGGCACTCTGGTCAATGCGGAGAACATCCGTGGGGTCTACTACACCGAAGGCAAGGATGTAGTAGCCGTCAACGATGTGTCGGTCAAGATCGAGGAGGGCGAGGTCCTCGGGCTCGCTGGCGAGTCTGGCAGCGGCAAGACCACACTCGGCTCAATCATTTCACTCATCGCCCGGCCGCCGCTGCATGTGGAGCACGGCACGCTGGAGATCGACGGCAAGGTCCAAGAGCTTGGTGGTCACGCCAAGATCCCGCGTACCTGGCGTGGGGCTGTTGTGTCCATGCTGCCGCAAGGCGCGATGAACTCGGTCAGCCCCACTAAGCGGATCCGCCACCTGGTCTACGACGTGATGCGGTCACATGACAGCAAGATCTCTAGGGATGAGGCTCTCGATCGGGCGAAGGACCGGCTTACCACGTTGGGCTTGCCTACCCGGGTCCTTGACGCGTACCCGCATCAGCTCTCCGGTGGCATGAAGCAGCGCACGGTTACGATCATCAGCACCTTGCTCAATCCGCGGCTGCTGGTCGCCGATGAGCCGACCTCGGCGCTCGATGTGACGTCGCAGAAGATCTTGATCGAGATGCTGCTGGAGATGCTGGAGAAGAGGATCATGTCCGGAGTCATCTTCGTGACCCACGACCTTCCGGTACTGCGCACTGCGGCAAACAGGATTGCTGTGATGTATGAAGGCAGGATCATTGAGCTGGGGCCGACCGAGATCGTGGTCGAAAGGCCCGAGCACCCGTATACACAGGCGCTCATGAGTTCGGTGCTGGCACCGGAACCGGCGTACGCCAACACCAGGATTGAGGGCATGAGCACTTTTGATCGCTCCCTCTTCGACGCACCGGCGGTGATCCACTGATGACTGAAGAGATCTACCGGGCAGAACACATCGTCAAGACATTCGGTCACGGCAAGAACCAGGTCCAGGCGGTGAAGGATGTCTCATTTGGCCTCGAGAAAGGACAGGTCACCTGCATCGTTGGCGAAAGCGGTTCCGGCAAGTCAACAGTTGCCAGGATGGTGCTCGGCCTGATGCCCATCACGTCGGGCAAGCTGATCTTTCGGGACAAGGACGTCACGAATCTTAAGGGACGGGCTCGGACCGAATACTGGCGGGACGTGCAAGCGGTCTTCCAAGATCCGTTCTCCGCGTTCAACCAATTCTTCACCGTAGGCAAGCTTCTCGACCGCTCCATGTTGATGGTCGGAAAACAGGTGGGCCAGGAGCGCCTCGAGGAGTCATTGGGCTACGTCGGCATGGACACCAGCGTGCTGGCCCGCTACCCCCACCAGCTCTCCGGTGGTCAGCGGCAGCGGGTCATGATCGCGAGAGCACTCATGATGCGACCGGAGCTGTTAATCGCCGACGAAGCAACGTCCATGCTCGACGCATCGCTGCGGGTCAACGTTCTCAACGTCCTCAAGGATCTTCGAGACCAACTCGGCATGACGGTGCTATTCATCACACACGACATCGGGCAGGCGTGCTACCTGGCCGACCGGGTGTTGGTGATGGAGCACGGCGTCATGGTTGAGCAGGGCAAGACCGACGAAGTGATCTTCAATCCGCAGCACGAATACACCAAACGGCTGCTCGCCGATGTGCCGAAGCTGCACGAGGAGATCGAGCTGCACGATCTGCAAGAAGAGCTGCAGAAGGCGGGCGAGCTGGCCTGAGCTCGGCTCGGGACAGAGATGCTGCGCACCGAACTGCGCGCCGGCTGGACCGTCCGTGCTATCGGTGGGGATCAGTCCGGACGGGTGCTAGGAACCTATCCGGCCGGGGTGCCAGGCTGCGTGCATACCGCCTTGATGGTGGCCGGTGTCATCCCCGATCCCTACTTGGACGGGAATGAGGCTGCCCTGAGGTGGATGCATGAGATCGACTGGCGTTATGCCGCGGTGCTGGATCCTGATGATCTTCCCCTTGAGCCGCGCCGGTTGGGCGAACGAGTCGACTTGGTCTTCGACGGCATCGACACCATTGGGACGGTACGCCTTGGCGTCATGCGCGCTGAGGCTCTCGAAGCGCGCCTTTCGACCAGCGCAGTCCTGAGCTCGAGCGACAAGATCGAGCTAGGGCGGACCTACAACATGCACCGCTCGTACCGCTTCGATGTCTCGCAGCACCTCAATGGTCAGCCGCTGGAGCTTGAAGTTGATCTTCACTCCGCGACCGCCTATGCCGAGGCTGAACAACAACGGCTGGGAGACCTTCCACGCCCCTATCCGGCGCCCTACAACTTCATTCGCAAGATGGCGTGCAGCTTCGGCTGGGACTGGGGACCAGACCTACGCACCGCGGGTCTCTGGAAGTCAGTGCGACTGGAGCGATGGAGTATTGCCCGGCTGGCTCAAGTGAGGCCACTCGTGACAGTCGATTCCGCTGGCACCGGTCGAGTTGAGGTCCGCATCGACCTGGAGCGCCTGGACTCCGAAGCGCGACTCACGGTGGCAGCCGACATCCTGGGCCGCCGCGCCGAGAGCGCTGTGGATGCTGGCGCAACGAGGGCGACACTCGTCATCGATGTCCCCGATGCCCCTCTGTGGTGG
>DATEWO010000095.1:0-12344 GCA_035257925.1 Propionibacteriaceae bacterium
CGGCCTGGCGACCACCGAGCACGTCTATCTGATCGCCTTCGCGTTCGGTCTTGGCACCGCGTTCGACAACCCTGCGCGGCAGAGCTTTGTATCCGAGGTGGCTGGTCCGGATCATCTCCCAAACGCGATCGGGCTTAACTCCGCCACGTTTCACGCAGCGCGGCTTGTGGGTCCGGCGCTCGCCGGCCTGATGATCGCTGCAGTCGGATCGGGTTGGGCGATCCTGACCAATGCCCTGAGCTATGCAGCCTTCATTGCCGCTCTGTTGATGATGGATAGCCGACTGCTCCGTACCACTCCACCCACCCCGCGGGCAAAGCGACAGATCCGCGAGGGGCTGGCCTACATCCGCAGCAAACCGAGCATGGTGCTTGTGATGTGCGTGGTGTTCTTCGTTGGCACCTTCGGCTTGAACTTCCAGATGACCAGTGTGTTGATGGCGCAGCAGGAGTTTCACCGCAGCGCCCAGGCGTACGGACTCCTCGTCACCCTGATGGGTGCGGGATCGCTGGCCGGTGCTTTGACCGCTGCTCGACGCAGCAGCCGCCCGTCGGCACGTCTCGTCGTCGGCACGGCCGTGATCTTTGGTTTCGTTCAGGCGGTCAGTGGCCTGGCGCCCAGTTATGCGGCGTACGCCGCAGTCCTGCCTGTATTGGGTCTTGTCACGCTGCTCACCCTGACTGCAGCCAACGCCTCGATCCAACTCAGCGTCGATCCGCTGCGCCGTGGTCGCGTCATGGCGCTGTACATCACGGTGCTGATGGGCGGCACAGCTATCGGCTCGCCGATCCTCGGCTGGGTTGCGGAGACGATGGGTCCACGATGGGCGTTGATCGGGGGCGGTGCGGCGACCGTAATCGGGGTACTTGCCAGCGTTGCGGTACTGCAGATCCGCTCGCGGCGCCAGCGTGTCTTGAGTTCGGAATCGTCGTAGTGCCGGGGTTGAGGCGTACGTTTCTCAGCACAGCCGTTAAGAGGAGCGCTGCGACCGGGGTTGAGGCGTACGTTTCTCCGCACAGCCGTTAAGAGGAGCGCACGTCCTCAATGGCTCGCCGACGAGGAGCGTGCCGGCTCTGCCTGGTCCTCAAGCCCGCGCCTCGCGATGGGTCGACTCTCGTAACCGAAGCGCGGCTTGCAGCTCCGGGTGCGGCCGCCATACTCCGTGGCGCAGCACACGGCGATTCCACGGGAAGATGATCAGTTCGTCACTGACCAGGCCCGAGAATTTCGGCACCGGGTGCGCCCACGAGTGCTGTACCAGGCAGGTCGTGACAACGTCAGCGGCACCGGCATCGACAGCCGCCTGTCGAGCCAGCCGGAGCGTCTCCCCGCTGTCGGCGATCTCGTCCACGACTGCGACTCGAAGCCCGGCGACGTCGGGCGGTACTCGGATCCACCAGACAGGCGAGTCGTACTTCACTTCATCATTGACCCGGCGGCTCAGGCGTATGGGAAACATCTCGCGACGCAGACTGAGCGCGACTGTCGCGGCTGGGATCAGTCCACCTCTCGCGATCCCGACCACCGCGTCGATCCCGAGCGGCTCGAGAGCCTCGGCGAGACCGGCGGCCAGGTCAGAGCACGTGTCCCAGTCCAGCTCACGTATCCCCTTGCGGCGAGCGTAGTCATAGCTTTCGATCATCATCGCTGCGTCCCCCTCACGTGCGAAATGCCGCTTCTGCCGATTGTCCTCTGTCCCGCACAAATTTGCAGCATAAATAGTCAATGACTTATATAAGCAAGAAGTGATAGAGTTGCGCGGTGCACGCACTTGACATTCTCGGAGATCCCGTCCGGCGGCGGATCTTGGAGCTACTGGCTACCGGAGAGCATCCCGCTGGTGCCGTGGTGGAGGCCATCTCTGCGGAATTTGGCATTAGCCAGCCAGCGGTTTCCCAGCAGCTGAGGGTGCTTCGAGAATCCGGCCTTGCCACCGTAAGGGCCGAAGGAACCAGGCGGCTTTATGCCGTCCATACCGAGCCGCTGCAGGAGGTCGACCGCTGGCTGGACCAGTTCCGTCAGTACTGGAGTGGTGACATTCGGCCATCAGAGCAGCATCGTCGAGGTCTTACTCTCCGGCGACGGTGACCACACGCTGCTGACGCTCACTCACTCGGTGCCCGTCGAGCTGGCCGGCACGACCGCCGGAGCGCTTCACGTCGGACCTGGCCAGGACGGCGCGCTACTAGGCCTCGCGCTGTACCTCACGGGTGAGGTCGTGGGCGATCCGGTCGCTGCAGCCAACAGTCCTGAAGTGCAGAACTTCAATGTGAGTTCGATCAAGGAGTGGGTTGGCGCGGTCGAAGGCTTCGGGGCCGCCGACGCGGATGCGCTTTCGGCAGCGCAGCAGGTGGCGCTTGCTCAGTTCGCCCCGGATCTCTTCCGGTCAGAGTGAGTCTCGTTTGTGACAAAGTCCGAGCAACGGCCACCAGGGCCACAATGAGAGATGTGCTGTTTGTCAGCCATTGCCCCGCCGGGCCGCTGCGCCAGTTCGTCGCAAGTGCGGAGGGCTACGGCGTTCCCGCCAATCCGACCGGACAGCACCGTGGTTTGCCATCGCGGCACCTCACGCTGGTCGTGGAGCTGGCTGCCCCGCTGCAGGTAACCGGCCTGAGGAGCTCCGTAACCGCCCACGGTGTCGTCGGAGGCCTTCATCTCCGGCCGGCGCTTATCAACGCGGCACAACCCCAGGAGGGCATCCAATACTCCCTTACGGCTCTCGGCGGGTGGGCGCTGCTTGGGGTTCCCGCCGCCGAGCTGCACCAACAGGCCATCGACCTCACCGACCTCTGGGGCTCTGCTGCCGACCAACTAGTCAACGAGCTGCTAGAAGCGACCAGCTGGCCGGAACGGTTCCGCATCCTGGACGCCGCACTCCTGCGCCGGCATGACGCCGATGTCGTCCCGGTGCCGGACGAGGTGGCAGAGGCGTGGCGGATGATCTTCGCCAGCGACGGGCGGCTGCGGATGGCGGCCGTTGCGGCGCATGTCGGCTGGAGTCGCCGGCATCTATCGGAGCAATTCCGCATCAGCACTGGCCTTACGCCCAAGCAGGCAGCACGGATCGCCAGGTTCGAGGCGGCGCGCCGGTTGCTTGTGTCGAGAGGACGGCAATCTCTCGCCGAAATTGCAACTCTCAGCGGGTTCGCCGATCAACCGCACCTAGCAAGGGAATGGCAGACGTTTGCCGGCTGCAGCGTTGGCGCCTGGCTCCGCCAAGAGCTCCCATTCATTCAAGACAATGACTCGGCGAGGCCGGCAGAGTTGCTGACATGAGCACCGAGAACAGTGGCAATCTGTCAGAGCCGAGCAGTCTGCCGAGCCCACCCGCACCCACAGTCTGGCCAACTGTTGGATTCGTCGACATCGACGCCGGAATCCGCCTGATGACCGACGGGTTCGGGTTCATCGTCACCGCGCTTTACCGCAGCGACGACGGAACCGTTGAGCACGCGGAGGCGCGATGGCCGGACGGCGGCGGCGTTATGTTCGGCAGTCGCGGCAAGCCAGGCGATTGGGGAGCCGGGCCCCAGGGCGTCTATGTGGTGGCGGCCGACTCGGGCACCGTCGACGCCGCGTGGGAGAGGATCAAGGCGCTGGAGGGTGTTGAGATACGGCGGGCTCTCCACGACACCGACTACGGCTCTCACCAGTTCGACATCCGCGATGCCGACGGCAATCTCTGGACCCTCGGAACCTACCGGGGGGCCTGAGTCTCACGCTCTTCAACATCGAGGTCTCCAAGGGTGGCCTGATCACCTTCCCGGGGCCATCCCGCGAAGCTGAACGGCGAGGTCGTCGGAGCAATCGGCGTCAGTGGAAGCAGCGTAGAGAACGATCACACCGTTGCCGAGGCAGGAGCCAACGCACTCTCCTGACCGGCACCGGCGACACCTGGCCTATGCGCCGTGAGCCCGTCGACGGGCAGTCTTCGACTGGCTCAGACCGCATCTCGGCGGCAGCCACTACGTAGGATCGCGCCATGACCGAACCCATGGGGCCTGCTCCGCTGGTGACCGTACGTGGCGAAGCTGAGCTAGAGGGTCCGCCGGATCTGGCAACAGTCGCGCTCACGCTGCACGCCTCCGGGGATTCGCCTGAGCACACCAGGTCCCAGCTCGCCGAGGGGTCCGCCAAGGTCGCGCAGCTGCTCGCACAGTTCGAATCGGCAGTTGAGCGTTCCAGCACGAGCGGGGTCCATGTCTTCCCCGTCTTCAACCGGCGTACGCCGCCCAAGATCACTGGCTACCAGGGCACTTTTTCTACCCAGATCGTGGTCGCGGATCTCGAGTCGTTGTCGCCGCTGGTGCTGGCACTTACTGCGCTACCCAACAGCCAGGTAGACGGTCCCTGGTGGTCGTTGCGGCATGACAACGCGATGTACCGCGAGGCGCGACTGGCCGCGATCTCCGACGCCCGCCGCCGCGCCGACGACTACGCGGCCGCATTCGGGACCACGGTGGCTGATTTGGTGGAGGTCTCTGATCTCAACACCGGCCTCGGTGGCGTACGCGAGATGCGTGCGTTCGCGATGGCGAAAGGAGCAGAGGACGCCGCGTTCGAGTTCGAGCCGGCTACCCAGACCGTCTCGGGTCAGGTGACCGTCCGATTCAGTCTGAAAACCGTGTCCCTCTGAGCCCAGATCGCCACGCTCACCGAACCCAGGTACGCCACAGATCGAGGAAGCGCTCGAAAAACGTCGTCTCGCTGCGGTAACAATCTCTCGGTAGATTCGACGCATGTTCGCCAAGGTGCTGGTCGCCAACCGTGGTGAGATCGCTGTTCGGGCCTTCCGAGCAGCATACGAGCTGGGCGTCAAGACCGTCGCGGTCTACCCCTTCGAGGACCGTAACGCTGTCCACCGGATCAAGGCCGATGAGGCGTACCTGATCGGTGAGCGCGGACATCCGGTACGCGCCTACCTCAATATCGACGAGATCATCAGAGCCGCCAAGGAATCCGGCGCGGACGCGATCTATCCCGGCTATGGGTTCTTAAGTGAGAATCCCGACCTGGCGCGGGCCTGCGCTGAAGCCGGCATTGTGTTCATCGGTCCACCCGCCGGCGTTCTGGAGCTCGCTGGCAACAAGGTCCGGGCTCTCGAGGCAGCCAAGGCTGCCGGCGTTCCCACCCAGACGTCCACACCTCCTTCGGCGAACATCGACGAGCTGGTGGCGGGGGCGGAAGAGATCGGCTTTCCGGTGTTCGTCAAGGCTGTTGCCGGGGGCGGCGGCCGCGGTATGCGTCGAGTCGACGACCCGAAGATGCTTCGGGAATCCCTGAGCGCGGCCATGCGTGAGGCAGAAGGGGCATTTGGTGACCCGACTGCATACATTGAGCAGGCCGTAGGACGTCCGCGGCATATCGAGGTACAGATCCTCGCCGATACCCGGGGCAACACCATCCATCTGTTCGAGCGCGATTGCTCGGTCCAGCGGCGGCACCAGAAGGTCATCGAAATCGCGCCGGCTCCGCACATTCCGACCGAATTGCGAGAGGCGCTCTGCCACGACGCGGTGCGCTTTGCCGAATCGGTCAACTATTCCTGCGCAGGGACTGTGGAGTTCCTGATCGAAACCGAAGGGAAGCGTGCGGGCCAGCACGTCTTCATCGAGATGAATCCGCGGATCCAAGTCGAGCACACCGTGACCGAGGAGATCACCGACGTCGATCTGGTGCAGGCCCAGATGCGCATTGCCGCGGGCGAGAGCCTGGGCGATCTTGGTCTCTCCCAGGATGTGATTCGGATCAACGGAACAGCGCTGCAATGCCGGATCACTACAGAGGATCCGGCGAATGGCTTCCGGCCCGACACCGGCACGATCACCGCCTACCGGTCCGCCGGTGGCGCAGGCATCCGCCTTGACGGCGGGACGGTCGACATCGGCGTAGAGATCAGCGCTTACTTCGACTCCATGCTGGTCAAGCTCATTGCCCGTGGACGGACCTTCGAGTCGGCTGTGACGCGCGCTCGGCGGGCCCTGGCTGAGTTTCGGATTCGGGGTGTCAGCACCAATATTCCTTTCCTCCAAGCGGTTCTGGAGGATGAGGAGTTCATGGCCGGCGATGTCTCGACGGCCTTCATCGATGAGAGACCAGAACTGCTGACGACTCATGCTCCGGCCGACCGCGGCACCAAGTTGCTGCGTTGGCTGGCTGAGGTCACAGTCAACCAACCGCATGGCCCGGCACCGACCCAGCTCGATCCAGGGGAGAAACGCCCTGCCGGGATCGATCTCGACAAACCCTCGCCCCAGGGCTCGCGGCAGCGCCTTCTCGATCTTGGTCCGGACGCCTTTGCCGCCGACCTGCGGCAGCGGGTCCCCGTCGAGGTCACCGATACCACCTTCCGGGACGCTCACCAATCGCTGCTGGCGACCCGGCTGCGGACCAAAGACCTCCTTCGCATCGCACCGTATGTAGGGCGGATGACACCGCAGCTTTTCTCAGTCGAGTGCTGGGGCGGGGCGACGTACGACGTGGCGCTCCGGTTCATTGCCGAGGATCCCTGGGAACGCCTGGCAGCACTGCGCTACAACATGCCGGGGTTGTGCCTGCAGATGCTGCTGCGCGGCCGCAACACGGTCGGCTATACGCCTTACCCCACGAAGGTGACCACCTCGTTCGTGGCAGAGGCGGCCGAGGTCGGCATCGATATCTTCCGAATCTTCGACGCGCTCAATGACGTCGAGCAGATGCGTCCCGCGATCGAGGCGGTACGCGAGACCGGCAGCACCATTGCCGAGGTGGCGCTGTGCTACACCGGAGATCTGAACTCACCGGCCGAGGATCTCTACACCCTCGATTACTACTTGCGGCTGGCCGAGAAGATGGTGGATGCGGGGGCGCACATCCTCGCGATCAAGGACATGGCCGGGCTGCTGCGCCCGCCGGCTGCCCGAAAGCTCGTTGCCGCACTGCGGGAGAACTTTGACCTTCCGGTGCACCTGCATACTCACGACACCGCAGGTGGCCAGCTCGCTACCTTGCTGTCAGCCATCGAGGTGGGGGTAGACGCGGTTGACGTGGCCAGCGCCCCGATGGCCGGAACCACCAGCCAGGTGCCGGCGTCGGCCCTGGTGGCCGCTTGCGAGAACACCGAGCGGCCGACCAACCTGGATCTGCGTGCCGTCATGGATCTGGAGCCGTACTGGGAGGCGGTGCGCAAGGTTTACGCGCCATTCGAGTCAGGGCTGCCTAGTCCGACCGGGCGTGTCTACGACCATGAGATTCCCGGCGGGCAGCTCTCCAACCTCCGGCAGCAGGCGATCGCTCTTGGCCTGGGGGAAAAGTTCGAGCAGATCGAGGCGATGTATACCGCCGCGAGCGCCATTTTGGGCAGGCCGCCCAAGGTGACCCCGTCATCGAAGGTGGTGGGTGATCTGGCGCTTCACCTGGTCGCGGTGGGCGCCAACCCTGATGATTTCGCTGAAAACCCGCAGCACTACGACATCCCGGATTCGGTGATCGGCTTCCTCAGCGGGGAGCTTGGCGATCCTCCCGGAGGCTGGCCGGAACCGTTCCGAACCAAAGCGCTGCAGGGACGTACGGTGCCGGTCCGCGACAGCGAGCTCTCGCCGGAAGATTCAGCCAGCCTCGACGACAAGGGCCTGGTACGGCAGGGCACGCTCAACCGCCTGCTGTTTCCCGGACCGGCCAAGGAGTTTCTGGCCAATCGGGAGACCTACGGCGACGTCGGCCGGCTCGATACTCTCGACTTCCTCTACGGGATGCAGCCTGGCCAGGAGCACGTCGCCAAGATCGGCAAAGGAGTCAGCCTGATCCTCGGTCTGTCGGCAATCGGTAGCGCTGACGAGCGAGGCATGAGGACCGTGATGTGCACGATCAATGGACAATTGCGGCCCATCCGGGTTCGCGACAAGTCGATCAAGGTTGATGTCAAGACCGCCGAGCGCGCCGATCCGAGCAAGCCGGGCCATGTGGCGGTGCCGTTCGCTGGCGTCGTCACCGTCACAGTGACCGAGGGTGATCAGGTTGAGGCTGGTGCCACCGTGGCCACGATCGAAGCCATGAAAATGGAAGCCGCGATCACCGCGCCTGTTGCGGGTGTGGTGCAGCGGCTCGCAATCGCCTCGGTGCAGCAGGTCGAGGGCGGCGATCTCGTTCTGGTGATCGCTCCGGAATAGTGCTTCTCGACGCCCGAACGCCCGGCCGCTAGCTGGCCCAGAAACCCACTAGGTCAGGAACTGGCCGACCCAACGAGGCGGCTACCTGTGCCCACGGCACGAAGCCCTCTAGCCAGATGGTCAGCGAGTTGATCATCTCCCGCTGCTCCTCGGTCTTGATGTCCTGGAGCGCCGAACGGTATGCGGCCGCCATGGCCAGCGCCTTGTGATACGGGTATCCCCCAACCGTTAGCCCCTGCACCGGGACCAGACTGAGGCTCATCGTGCTGTTCAGTAGGTGGCGCAGCCCCACCGACGCCGAGACGCCACCGCGCGCCAGCGCAAAGTCAAGATCATCAAGCGACTGTGCGGTCAGGCTCATCCGTGTCGAGCCCCATGCGATGCCCTGAACCAGGGTTTCCAGCAGCCGCCAGGTAGCGCCGGTCCGATCGGGTGACACGTACGCCCCTGCCAGCAACACCTCCACATCGTGTGGCTCGGGCTGCGTTGGGGAGATCACTGGGGTCGCCGGCACACGTTTGAAGATGGGTCCCAGCTTGGACAGCAGCCCGCCGCGCGCCGCTACGGCCGGCGGTGCGAAGGCGCTGCGCGCCACCTCACGCAAGTGCTCGGCGACTGGTGGGGACGCTCCGAACATGCCGCGAACCTCCTCGATGCCGATGGCATACAAGCGAAGCTCACCCATGACTGCCACCGTAATCGAGTGGGCAGCACGACGCGGAACTTTGGCAAGGACCGGTCTAGCCGGTCCTATCCTGGGCCCATGAACCCACGGGTACGTCGGCTCATCGTCTCCGGCGTACTCGGCGGCTTAATCTTGATCGTGGTCTTGGCTGCCGCCTGGAACTGGCTACGGTAAGGCCGGTCGCGTAACGCCCCCCGTGCGCAGAGATTTGCTGAGAGGATCGAGCACGATGGCACTGATGCGCGGGGTGAGACGCCTCGGGCTGCTGTTGTTGGCCGTCGTGTTCCTTGCGATCGTGCCAACGCTCGCTGCAGCCGAGGACACAATCGCCTTCAGAGTGGACGACGCACGCATTACCGAATCCTCCGGGCTTGCCGTCGACCCCGCTGGGAATATCTATTGGACGGTCAACGACTCGGGCGACCGCGGCGTCGCGTACGGCATCGGGCTCGACGGAAAAGTGCAGGGCACCCTCAACTTCCGTGCCCAACCAGACGATGTGGAGGCGGTCGCGGTGTACGAGGACCGGCTCTACGTCGCCGATATCGGCGACAACAAACGCGACCGCGACTTCGTTCGGGTCTACTTCTTCACGAACCCGAGAGCCAACGGTCTGACGGTGACCTATCACGCGTACGACTTCAGCTATCCCGATGGGCAGCACAACGCCGAGACGTTACTCGTCGACGAATCTGGTCGACTGTTCATCGTGACGAAGGGCCAGGAGGCAGCGATATACGAGGCGCCGGCAAAACCGACGCGGAAGGGTGTCAATGAGCTCGAGAAGGTCGGCTCGGCGCCAGCCAATGTCACCGACGGGACCTTTCTGCCCGGCGGCGACAGAATCGCTCTGCTGACCTATAACTCGGTGGAAGTCATCGACGCGAACAGTTACGCAGTCATGGCGAGCGCGCCCATTCCCGATCAGCCGCAGGCGGAGTCGCTGACCGTCAGCCTGGACCAGAAGTCGCTGCTCATCGGCAGCGAGGGTAAGAAATCGAAGGTGTACGCCGTATCGGTGCCAGGCGAGGCGACGCCGACGCCCACGCCTGGGACCAGCACCGATCCAGACGCTGAGACCGACGTACCCGAGGAGCAGGCCGGCTCCTGGCAGAGCCAGAGAGGAACGCTGCTCGCCCTCGGGCTGGCTGGTTTTGTGGCGCTGGTTGCCGGGACCGTTGTAGCGCTCGTTCGCTCACCCAACTGATCAGCAGCTCAGAAATTGCGCCAGACTGACTCTCATGCAGGATCTGTACGGCGAGCGCACCGAATACAAGGGTGAGCACTTGCTGGAGTCGCATGCGCCAGCCGATCCGTTCGTCTTGTTCGACGCCTGGTTGGCCGACGCATTCATCGCGAAAGAAAGAGGGTTGCTACCCGAGCCGACCGCAATGGTGATCGCCACCTGCGTCGACGACCAGCCCTCCGCTCGTTCTGTGCTGCTCAAGAACGTCTCGGACCAGGGCTTCACGTTCTTCACCAACTACAACTCGCGCAAGGGCAGCGAGTTGAGCCGGAATCGAAAGGTCGCACTGCTGTTCGGCTGGTACCCGCTGCATCGGCAGGTTCGCGCCGAGGGGACCGCAGAACTGGTGCCGCGGGGTGAGTCGGAGGCCTATTTCGCATCCCGGCCTCGAGAGTCACAGCTGGCTGCGTGGGCCTCGGAGCAATCCTCGACCGTCGCTTCGCTGGACGATTTGGCCCGGGCGTACGCGGCGGTTGAGCGCCGCTTCCGCGGCGCCACGGTGCCGTGCCCTGAGCACTGGGGCGGCTACCGCGTGATCCCGACCATGATCGAGTTCTGGCAAGGACAGCCGAGCCGCATGCATGACCGATTGCTCTATCGGCGCGATGGAACGACCTGGAAGCGCAGCAGGCTGGCGCCCTAGCTAATTCCCTCCGCTCGCGCGGTGCCCCCTGAGGAGTCGATCACTGAGGCGCGATCAGCCCTGCGGTCTGTGCTCTGGCTGCGGAGAAGCGGGCTTGTGCATCGGCCCAGTTGACAACGTTCCACCACGCTTTGGCGTAATCGCCCTTGACGTTCTTGTACTGCAGGTAGAACGCGTGCTCCCACATGTCCAGCAACACGATCGGGATCTGGGCCAAGGGCAGGTTCGACTGCTGGTCATAGAGCTGCACGATGTTCAGCCGTTGGCCGAGCGTGTCCCAGACGAGCATCGACCAGCCGGAGCCTTGGATCGCCGTGGCGTTGGCCTCGAAATGCGCGCGGAACTTGTCGAAGCTTCCGAAGTACTCATCGATTGCCGCGGCCAGGTCACCGACCGGCTTGTCGCCACCGGCTGGTGACATGTTGGGCCAGAACACCGAATGGTTGATGTGTCCGCCGAGGTTGAAGGCAAGATTCTTCTCCAGCCCGGCTACCGAATCGAACGAGTCTTTCTCGCGTGCTTCCTCGAGCTTCTCCAATGCAGAGTTCAGGCCCTTGACGTAGGTGGCGTGGTGCTTGGAGTGGTGCAGCTCCATAATCTCGCCGGAGATGTGGGGTGCCAGTGCGCCGTAGTCGTACGGAAGATCGGGCAGTTCGTAGGCAGCCATTGCAGTCCTCTGGGGCTCGTACGGATCGGGAGTCAAACTGACGCTCATGCTACGACCAGGGATTGTCCGGCTGTGGCACCGCCCCACCTTGGTGACGCCACCCGTTCCTGGTGACGCCCCACTTGATCGATTCACGCCCCACATTTAGACCACATAGAGCTGGAGCGTTGAGGGAGAAGGTGGGGCGTCGACGGAGTCAGGCGGCCCGCAGGCCCCGTGCGAACGCCCGCTCCAGCCGACGCCGCAGCTCCGCAGGGTGGTACAGGTCTTCCCAGAGCCAGCGGACGATCTGCCAGCCGAGGTCGCGTAAAGCATCCTCCCGACGCTTCTCCGCAAAGACGGCATCTGCGGCAGTCTGACCCGGCCTGAGAAGCCGTCCGTACCTCTGCTTGCCATCAAACTCACCGAGCGTGCGGAACTCCTCCCAGCAGAAGTCCGCGCGACCGATCAGGACACCCTGATCCCACACCTCGTACTGCGGAATGGGAGCCGGTATGCCGATTCGATCAAGAACCACCCGGCTGTAGGACTCGCCTGCACTTTCGCTTCGTGCATCCAGAAAACTCCTCGCCCGACGCGCCCGGGGCATGCCCCGCCAGCCAATACAGCGGCCTGCCACTTCGGCCAGCTCCTCCTGAGTCACGCCCAACCTGAGCGCCGCATCGCCGATGGGTACTGACCGCTCCATCGTTAGTGTTCGCAGTAGATCGAGGACAGTACGCGCGAGTGTGGTAACCCGTTGACCCTCGATTTCGCAAACATCGCTATCTGTCAGCGGGGCACATGGAGATGGACGTAGCGGCGGACCTTGCCTCCCCCGGACTGATTGCGGGTGATATGGACCCGTCCGAGTTGGTCGTTCCAGATCGGGAGCTGATGCAGTACGGCGGCAGACATATGGCTGGTCGCCGCGTCGACTGAGGTCTGCCGGGCCGTCGCTGCAATCAGAGGTCGAT
>DATEWO010000096.1:0-4134 GCA_035257925.1 Propionibacteriaceae bacterium
CAGGCGTGGATCCGGCCACCCTGCTGATCACGTGACCGGCTGCACGGACGGCAGCGGCATGCACGCCGCCCATGAAGCCTGTCCCGATGATCCCCGCACGGAGTACGGCATGCGTGGTCTGCGACATGGGTCTACTTTTTACGGGCAAGAGCAACGGCAAGGATGATGATCGCGCCGCGGATCACCTGCTGCTGGCTGGCGTCCAAACCCGCCAGGATCAGGCCGTTGTTGATCAATCCAATCAGCAGTGCGCCGAAGAGCGTGCCGATCACCGAGCCGGCTCCACCGAAGAGACTGGTGCCACCCAGGATAACGGCTGCGATGGCGGACAGCTCGTCTCCTTGTCCCCATTGGAATCGGCCCGACTGCAGCCGCCCTGCGTAGAGCATGCCGGCAAAGGCGGCTACCGTACCTGAGATCAGCAGCACCTCGAACTTGATCCGCTTGGTGTTGATGCCGGTGAACTCGGCCGCCATCCGATTGCCGCCCGTGGCCAGCACCTGCCGACCGAAGCGGGTCTTGCTCAGCACGATCGCCCCGACGGCGACAAAGATCGCCATCCACACCACCAGGCCTGGGAAGGGACCTAGGTTGCCCGAGCCGAAGGCCAGGTTGTAGGCGTAGGACAGGATTGGCTGCGGTGCCGAGTCCGTGATCCACTGCGCCAGGCCGAACGCGATGCCGAGCATGCCCAAGGTGACCAGGAACGAGGGGATTCCGAGACCGGCGACCAACCCGCCGTTGATGGAGCCCACTACGACGCCAACCAAGAGGCCGGCAATGACCCCAGCGACTACGCCCCAGTTGGCCACGGCCATGGCTGTCACTACGCTCGCCAGTCCGGCTACCGATCCGACGCTGAGGTCGATCTCGGCACAGGCGATCACATAGGTCATGGCGACCGCGATCACGGTGATGGTCGCGGTCTGCCGCAAGATGTTTAGCAGGTTGTTGGGGGACAGGAAGCCCTGGTCGCCGAGCAGTATCGCGAAGAAGATGAAGACGACGACGAAGCCGATGTAGATGACATAGCGCCGCCAGTCGAGTGTAGCGAACCGGCTGCGCCGCTCAACTGCGACGGCGCCGCCACCTTCGGTTGCGGGCTTGGTTGTCTGGGTCATGGTTAGACTCCTTGGACGGCGTGTTGGAGGAACTCTTCATCAGCGATGTCCTGGCGGGCCAGCTCCTGTTGCACGGTCCCGTCTCGCAAGATCAAGACCCGGTCGCTGACGGCCAAGAGTTCGGCGTACTCCGATGAGATGACGATCACGGCCTTGCCCTCTTCGGCGAGGTTGCGGATCATCGCGAGGATCTCGGTTTTGGTGCCAATGTCGACCCCGGCAGTCGGCTCATCCATGATCAAGACCTCGGGCTCGGTGCCGAGCCACTTGGCAATGACCACCTTCTGCTGGTTTCCGCCCGATAGCAGCCGCACTGGGCGCGCCGGATTGGCCACCTTCACGGCGAACCGCTGGATCAAGGAGTCGGCGAGGTCCTTACCCTTGCCGTCATCGATGAGCAATCCGCGTTCGATCTTCCTGAGCAGCGGGAGCAGGAGATTGTCGCGGACGGAGTGCTCAAGGACCAGACCTTGCGCTCTCCGGTCCTCCGGGATCAGTGCCAGACGGGCCTTGATAGCCTCTCGTGGATCGGAGACGTCAATGCGCTGGCCATGCATACGAATCTCCCCGGACTCCAACTTGTCGATGCCGAACAGACAGCGCGCCAACTCGGTACGACCGCTGCCCATCAGACCGGCCAGGCCAATGATCTCTCCGCGGTGCAGCCTGAACGATACGTTCTGGACCCGCGAGCCGGCGGTGAGACCGTCAGCCTCGAGTAGGATCTCGGGCTCAGCCGACGTGTCGCGCTCCTGATAGGCCATGCCCTCGATCTGCTGGCCGACGATGCCCTCGACGATCTGCTCGGGAGTCACGTCGGTGAGTCGCTCGGTGAGCAGGTTCTTGCCGTCGCGGAGGATGGTAATCCGATCGGCAATGCGGTACACCTCCTCCATCCGATGAGAGATGTAGACGATCGAGATCCCGCGCGCCTTCAATCGGCCGACCAGCTCGAACAACTGGTCCGCCTCATGCTTGGCCAGGCTGGCCGACGGCTCATCCATGATCAAAACGCGGGCGTCTTGGGCCATGGCTTTGGCGATTTCGGTGAGTTGCCAATATGCCGTTCCGAGGTCGCCGACCCTCGCTCCGGGATCGATGTCAACCTCCATTTGCTGGAACACCTCACGTGCCTTGTCAACGGCCTCGCGGTCACGGATGAAGATGCCGTTGCTGAGCGGCTCTGTGGTGAGGTAGATGTTCTGAGCGACGGTCAGGCTGGGTACCAGGCTGAATTCCTGGAACACCATGCCGATGCCGGCCGCCTTGGCGTCGTGAATGGACGACAACTCCACTTCGCGGCCGTTGATGCGGATCACGCCGGAATCCTTGCTGTAGACCCCCTGCAGGATCTTCATCAGCGTTGACTTCCCGGCCCCGTTTCCGCCGGCGAGAGCGTGCACCTCACCTTGCGCGACCTCAAAGTCGACACCGGCCAGGACAACATTGCTGTCGAAGGCCTTGCTGATCTCTCGCATTTCCACTGCGGGCACATCGGTCTCGTCGACCGGGGCCGGGGCAGCTTGCACGTCTGTCATTCGCCGCTCACTCCTTACTTGAACGAGCTGACAAGGTCCTCGGGCGGGTCCTCGTGGTAGACGGTCTTCCAGGCCTCGAGGACGTTGTCGTGCTGTACCGGCAGTGCGCTCAAAGCGACATAAGGCGGCGTTTTCTCACCGAGCACCGCCAAGGCACCCAGCCTTGCCTCGGTGACGCCCTGGTCGTAGGGAAGCTGGGCGCCCAGCCCGACGACCAGCTCACCCTTGGCGAGCGCGATCGCGACGTTCTTGCCCAGGTCCTCGGTCGCAATGCGCAGATCGCCACGGCCAGAAGCACGTACCGCAGCCATGACGCCCTCGGCTGGCACGTCCCAGACTGCCCAGATACCGGTCAGGTCGGAATGCTTGCTGATCATGGCGTTCGCAACGCCTTGGGCGTCGCCGGCGAAGTCGGGGCCTGCGATGCCTTGCTCCTCGACGATCTGGATCTCTGGGTAGTCGCTTTGAACCGTCTGCTTAAACCCGTCGTAGCGCTGCCTGGTGACGAAGAAGTCGGCCTCGTGGAAGATCAGGCCGATCTTGCCCTTGGCGCCAAGAGCCTTGGCCATCAGATGGGCGGATACGACGCCGTTGCCAAAGTTGTCCGCGGACACGGCCGAGACGTAGTCCGTGCCGGCTTTGAATCCCTTGGGGACGTTGTCCATGAACACGAGCTTCGCCCCGCCTGCCGCCGCCGCCTTATACGCCGTGGCCGTCGCAACCGGGTCTGTCGGTATCGACACGATGATGTTGGGTTTCTTGCTCATCACCGTCTCCAGGTCGGACACCTGCTTGTCCGGCTTGAAGTTGGCGTCGGTGACCGCAACGACCTCGATGCCGAGGTTGCCGAACTCGGAGCGGAGGCCGGCGATCTGAGCCGTCGCCCAATCGTTGCCCGCATAGTGCATGACGATGGCGGCTGTCGCCTTCATCGTCTTGATCTTGTCGAGTTGCTCAGGTGTCAAGTCGGCCGCTGTAGCCGGGGAAGGATCCTCACCGTTCGGACCTTTGCTGAGCACCTGGCCCTCCAACTCCTTCAGAGCCTGGTCGGCCTTCTCGGCGGCTGCCTGATCGGGTGGGGCGGTAGTGGTCTGGCCTGGGATGTAACAGCCGGCCAAGGTCGCTACAGCAACAATGGCGACGCCGACTCGAGCGAGCGTTCGTCTCAAGAGAACCTCCGTGGTTAGATATCGCGTCTGCCCTGGTGGAGCTCGCCGCCTGGCTCCGCGACCTGGATGGTGAGAAGTTGGTCGAGGTAGGCCTTGCTGATCTTGGCGGCCTCCAGTGGATCGCCGGCATAGGCGTCGAGTTCAACGATCAGCCAGCTGTCGTAGCCGGCCTCACGGACGGCGGAGAGAATGTCGCGGAAATCCAGCGAGCCTTGACCAAGCGGCAAGAACTCGACGGCATCGAGCGCCACGTCTTTGAGATGTACGTGAGCGACGCGGTCCCCGTAGCGGCGGATGAGAGCCGCC
>DATEWO010000097.1:0-18509 GCA_035257925.1 Propionibacteriaceae bacterium
CAACGACGCGCTGCTGCCGCCGTGCCTCCAGCTCGTCTTCGACTACAGGAGCCTCGATCTCAGCTGCTGCTGCTTCAGTCGGAACCTCGACAGGCCTCAGTTCGGCAGCCGACCCGAGCTGTGGAGTACTGCGGGGCCGAGGCCCGAAGCCGCTGTGTGAGAGTGGTCGCACTAGACGGCCATTGCGGACGGTAAGCGCACCGGCAAGATCGACAAGAGCGGCCTGCAGAGTCGCCTCCACCTCCGACAGCACTGTGGGAGTCAGTCGCAGACCCGCCTCGGCGGCATGGGCCTTGACCCGATCCATCAGATCGGCGATCAACTGCCGGCGCTGCTCGGCAAGGTTCCGCAACTCGGTACGAACCAGCCCAGTCTGGGCAGCGCGCAGCTCTCGACCCAACGCCGACAGGCGCTGCATCGCCGCGGAATCGCTGGCCAACAGATTTACCAGCCAGGCGCTGCGGGTGGGGCGGCGAAGTTGCTGCAGCCGTTCGGCAACGTCCCGGCTACCGGCCGCCCTGGCCTTCCGTACTAGCTCGTTCCGAGCAGTAACGAAATCAGCTGGTGGAAGCACATAGAGCTCGCGGACGATATCGTCCAGCTCGCGTCCGATCATTTGCACACTCATCCCCGGGCAAATTTAGCGTGACCATTGGTTGGCGACGCAAACCGGGTTAAGACGCGACCGCGAAGTCCGCCAGCTCCTCGACCAGGCAGCAGCCACCCAGCACGGTGATGCAGTCGACAATGAGCGCGTGCCGCAGCAGATCCGGAAGTTCGCACGCGGCGTCTGTGCAGTCAACTGTGCGGTCATCGTGCACGACCAGCGTGCCGTGGCAGTGGTCGACCTCGAGGCCACAGTCCGAACAACTGCTCATGCCGTCGTTGCTACCAGCTGACACCGCCAAAATGCGGCATTGGGTCGGCGTGTCGCAGATCGGCGCTGAATTTTGGCGTCAGCCGCGCTTCTTCGGCGCGCCGGCTCCGCGTGCTGTCTGCGTTGGCCCCTTCTGCTTCTTCTTGGCTGCACCGGTACTCGCGGCGGTCCGCCGCCGTCCTCCGTTGCCCGTTGATCGCCGCTGCTTAGCGGCCTCGATGCTGGCCCGTAGCGCGCTCAGCAGGTCGGGTGATGCCGCGGCCGGCCGAGCATCCTCGGTCACGGTGCGCCCGGTCGCCTTGGCGTCGATCAGGGCAGTCAACGTCTCCCGGTGTACATCGCGATACCGGCCCGGATCCAGCGCCTCATCCGACAGCGAGTCGATGAGCGCCTCGGCCATCGCGAGCTCCTGGCTCGGCGTGGTCCATTCGTCGTCGTCAGCCAGGAACGGGAACCGAGGCTCCCGGACCTCGTCTGGCCAGAGCATGGTCGCAAGGATGAGCACATCGCCGTGCACCCGCAACGCTGCGACGATCTCGCGATCGCGGAGCGTGACTTTGGCGACGGCGACGCGGCCTTGCTTGCGAAGTGCGTCGCGTAGCAGCCGATACGCCTTGGCGCCCTGCGGTTCGGGCTCGACGTAGTAGCTGCGGTCGAGGTAGATCGGGTCGACGGCAGAAATCGGCAGGAACGAGACAACCTCGATCGAACGGGACGTCTTGGCCGGCAGCATCGAGAGATCGACTTCGCTGAGCATGACTATCTCTCCGGTTGCGGACTCGTAGCCCCGCCCGATCTCCTCGTACGGTACTTCGACGCCGTCGATCGAGCAGACTCGCTTGTACTGCACTCGACCGCCGTCGTTGACGTGGATCTGGTGGGAGGGAACGTTCTTGCTCTCAGTCGCCACGTACAGCCGAACCGGGATCGTCACCAATCCGAAGGAGATAGTGCCTCTCCATACCGTTCGCATTGCCGCATCCTTCCGACCACCTAGGTGACCTGTCCGTATCCCGCATCACCCCCGTTGCCATCCATTGTCCCCGCGACCTGCGGATACGTGCCACCCCGGCCCATCAGCGGCGTCGCCCACCACCCCAACAGCGCGAACGATCAGCTGGAGTCGAGGCTGGCGATGATCGCCTGGCCGAGCTCCTTGGGTCGGGTGAATTGCGGCCAGTGTCCTGTCGGCAGATCGATGTAAGCAACGTCGCGGACCTTCGCAAGCTCCTGCACGTACCCGTCTCCCTGCTCGATCATCTCCCGAAGCATCGAGCTCGGGAACTCACACGAGATGACAGTGATCGGCACCTCATAACGACGCTCGTCGGTGAGCTGCTGCGGATCGCTCGCGACATGGACGGGAGCCGGAATGGCACGCTCGCGGAATCTCGTGCGCAGCTCCTCATCCAGGTCGATGAGGTCTTCTTCGTCGAACAGCGACCAATCTGGCAGCGGAACATCGCCGTTCTCCGCCGGAAACCCATCATTGATCACCGCGCCATCACCGAGGGGAACGCTGTCGACGTACACGACGCGCGCGACACGGTCCGGCCTCGCATCGACCGCGGCATGGGCGATCGCGCCACCGCCGGAATGTCCGACGAGTAAGACCTCGCCGTTGGTCGGTTGAAAGGAGTCGATCATCGCAACGACTGCGTCGACGTGATCGCGCAAAGTGATCTTGGAGCGGTCGGCTTCCTTCGACTCCATACCGGGCAAGGTAAGCGCATGGGTACGATGCCCCGCCTGCTGCAGTGCGGGAACCACCCCGTCCCATGACGTGCCGTCGAGCCACAAACCGGGAATCAAAAGGATGTCCATCGCTCGAGGCTAATAAAGTCGACCTGACAACAAGACGGGGGGCGTCCTGCGAAGCGGTTGTTGCTTGGCAGGCTGCTCCAGAAAGAAGTTGAAGCGCGGTGCCGAGCGCATCGACTCCCGCGCCTGCGGGCGCCTCACCTTCTGATTCGCTGTCAGAGAACATCTGCTGACCGGGAAGAAACCCGCTTGCAAATGCCTTGAGTGTATGACGCTCAACTTGCGAGCGATCCTTTTTGGAAGGCGAATGTGATGTCGACAACCCGGCTACCTGTGCTATTCCTCACCGACCTCGTCGTGCTGCCCGGCATGGTGGTGCCGATCGATCTCGATGACGCTGCTCGCGCAGCGGTGGATGCGGCGAAAGCCCACAGCGATGACGCCCTGCTCGTCGCTCCTCGGCTTGAGGACCGCTACGCCTCGTTCGGTGTGGTGGCCAGGATCGTGCAACTCGGCCGACTGGCCACTGGTGAGCCTGCTGCCGTGATCAAGGCCGAGCGACGAGTCAAGATCGGCTCCGGAGTCTCAGGGCCGGGTACCGCGCTCTGGGTTGAGGCTGAGGAACTCCCCGAGCAGGAGCACGATGCCGATGAGGAGGTTCGGAAGCTCGCCGCCGAATACAAGGGACTCGTCATTGCCACCCTGCAGCGCCGCGACGCGTGGCAGGTTATCGACACCGTTAACCGTGTCACCGATCCCTCCACACTGGCTGACCTGGCCGGGTATGCGCCCTGGCTGAGTGACGAACGGAAGCGCCAGCTGCTGGAAACTCCAGATGTCATCGAACGGCTCACCTCGCTGATCGAGTGGACCAAGGCATACATCGCCGAGACCGAGGTCAACGAGAAGATCGCCGACGACGTTCGGGAGGGGATGGAGAAGAGCCAGCGTGAGTTCCTGCTGCGTCAGCAGCTGAATGCGATCCGCAAGGAACTGGGCGAGGACGAGCCGGACGGTGCTGAGGACTATCGGGCGCGGGTTGAAGCGGCCGACCTGCCGGATGAGGTTCGCAAAGCCGCACTTCGCGAGGTCGGGAAACTCGAGCGGGCCAGTGACCAGAGCCCTGAGTCTGGCTGGATCCGGACCTGGTTGGACACTGTCCTCGAGTTGCCCTGGAACACCAAAACCACCGACTCGACCGACATCACAGCCGCACGCGAGGTGCTGGACGCTGACCACCACGGCCTTGACGATGTCAAAGATCGGATCGTGGAATACCTCGCGATTCGCGCCCGTCGCGCGGAGCGCGGACTGGAAGTAATCGGTGGTCGTGGTTCAGGCGCGGTGATGGCGCTGGTCGGTCCGCCCGGTGTGGGCAAGACCTCGCTCGGGGAGTCCGTTGCGCGGGCCTTGGGCCGGAAGTTCGTGCGCGTCGCCCTTGGTGGGGTACGCGATGAAGCCGAGATCCGTGGTCACCGGCGCACCTACGTTGGCGCTCTCCCGGGCCGGATCGTGCGGGCGATTACCGAAGCTGGATCGATGAATCCGGTAGTGCTGCTCGACGAGATCGACAAGGTCGGTTCCGACTATCGCGGCGACCCGGCAGCTGCTCTGCTGGAGGTCCTCGACCCCGCGCAGAACCACACCTTCCGCGACCACTACCTGGAGGTCGACCTCGACCTTTCCGACGTCTTGTTCCTGGCGACGGCCAACGTCGTCGAGACGATTCCCCAGGCACTCCTCGACCGCATGGAACTGGTGAGCCTCGACGGCTACACCGAGGACGACAAGATCGCCATCGCACGGCAGTTCCTGCTGCCGCGGCAGTTGGAACGCGCCGCCTTGACCGCTGAGGAGATCACGGTCAGCGATGACGCGTTGCGGGAGATCGCCGCGAGCTACACCCGGGAGCCTGGGGTCCGGCAGATGGAGCGCTCGCTGGCGAAGGTGCTGCGCAAGGCAGCAACGAAGCTTGCTCATGGAACCGCCCAGCCGGGATTTGTGATCGAGGCGTCCAACTTGCGGGAGTACCTCGGGCGGCCCCGGTTCACACCGGAAGCGCACGAGCGCACGTCGATTCCCGGGGTCGCGACCGGCCTGGCTGTGACCGGACTTGGCGGCGACGTGCTGTTCGTGGAGGCGTCCGCCTTGGACGGTGCCGCACAGGGCTCAGGATCCGCGGGCCTAACACTGACCGGGCAGCTAGGTGAGGTGATGAAGGAGTCAGCACAGATCGCACTCTCCTACGTACGCGCACATGCCGACCGGCTCGGGATCACCGATCCGTCGATCCTTGACCGGCCCATCCACATCCACGTTCCGGCGGGCGCGGTGCCCAAGGACGGCCCGTCGGCCGGAGTCACCATGGTCACCGCCCTGACCTCGATGGCATTGGGCAGGCCGGTGCGGTCCGATGTCGGCATGACTGGCGAGGTGACGTTGAACGGGCGGGTACTGCCGATCGGCGGCGTAAAGCAGAAGCTGCTGGCCGCTCAGCGGGCCGGACTCAGCACCGTCTTCGTACCGAAGCGCAATGAGCCCGATCTGGACGATGTGCCGGCGGATGTACTTGAGACGATCACCGTCATTCCGACGACCGATGTTGCGGAGCTGGTCGCTCAGGCTATCGAACCGGTCGCGGCCGGGAACGATAGCCGCGTTGCTGCCTAGTCTGTTTCGCGCACCGAGTTACGCGCGGCAAGCTGATCTTCGTCGTGCTTGGACTTCACCAGACTGGCCACGGTGGTGATCGTGATAGTCACAATGATCACCGTCAAGGAAACCCAGATGGGAATCTCCCCATCCCATGGCGCCCAGTCCGCAAGGTGGTAGGAGTGCAGCGCATGCAAGATCAGCTTGATGCCGATGAATCCCAGGATGATTGACAGGCCAACCGACAGATACACCAGCTTCGTGAGCAACCCGCCGAGCAAGAAGTAGAGCTGCCGTAGGCCCATGAGCGCGAACACGTTGGCGGTGAACACCAGGTACGGCTCTTGGGTCAGCCCGTAGATCGCTGGGATGGAGTCCAAGGCGAACAGCAAGTCGGTGCTGCCCAAAGCAATGATCACGATGAGCATTGGAGTGATCATCCGCTTGCCGTTCTCCACCACGGTCAACTTCGTGCCCCGGTAGTCATCTGTTGCGTTGAATCGACGCCGCACTAACCGGAGAACCGCGTTGTCAGGAAACTCGTCAGTGTCCTCATGCTTGCGGTAGTCGAGGTAGAGCTGCACGGCGGTCCAGATGAGGAAGGCCCCGAAGATGAAGAAGATCCAGCTGAAGCGATTGATGGCGGCAGCTCCCAATGCGATGAAGATGCCGCGAAAAATGAGTGCCAGGATGATGCCGACCAGCAGCGCAAACTGCTGCAGCTGGCGCGGAACCTTGAGCTTGGTCATGATGACCAGGAAGATGAACAGGTTGTCGATCGAGAGGCTGTATTCGGTGATCCAGCCGGCGAAGAACTCTCCCGCGTAACGCGCACCGGCGATAGCCCATACGCCAAAGCCGAAGAGCACCGCCAAGGTCACGTAGATGCCGACAAAGAGGCCAGCCTCCTTCATCGACGGCTCGTGCGGCCGGCGGCCGATGATCAGCACGTCGATGACGAGAATCGCCACCATGACGATGGCTGTGATGGTCCACGCGTAAAGGTGAACCTCCATATGGAGTCCTTCCGAGCCGGGATTCGGGGAACGATTCGGTCTCGGAGGTCTCTTCCGCCAGGCTCGCCGGCCGATGGCACCGGGTGTCCTGGAAGGAATAGCTCCTATCCGGAACGCTCCGTGATGACGATGCCGTCGCGAAGGAATACTCCCCTCCGGCACTCAGTATGTCAGGCGACGGCGAATGGCCTCGAATCAGCAGTTAGCGGTTGGCCTCCACCATCTGCCGCAGCTCCTTCTTGAGGTCGGCTATCTCATCACGCAGCCGGGCCGCGAGCTCGAACTGCAAATCGGCCGCGGCGGCATGCATTTGGGAGGTGAGTTCTTGCACCAGATCCGCCAGATCGCCAGCAGGTATCCCTGCCAGCCTCCGGGCCTGGGAGCTCACATCCTTGGCGCCGAGTGAAGGAACCGGAGGCCGGCCGCGACCCCGCTGCCGCCCACCGATCAGGTCGCGGGTGTCCGCGTCCTCTCGGGCCAGCATGTCGGTGATGTCGGCAATCTTCTTCCGGATGGGCTGCGGATCGATCCCATTGGTGAGGTTGTACGCCACCTGCTTATCCCGGCGTCGGTTGGTCTCATCGATTGCGGCAGTCATCGAGTCGGTGACGGAGTCCGCGTACATATGTACCTCGCCGGAGACGTTCCGGGCGGCCCGGCCGATCGTCTGAATCAAGCTCTTCTCGCTTCTTAAGAACCCCTCCTTGTCGGCATCGAGGATGGCGACCAAGGACACTTCCGGAAGGTCCAGACCCTCACGAAGCAAGTTGATGCCGACAAGAACGTCAAAATCTCCCATTCGCAGCTCACGCAGCAGCTGGACGCGCTGCAGCGTGTCCACCTCGGAGTGCAGGTATCGCGTCCGGATGCCGTTCTCGAGCAGATAGTCGGTGAGATCCTCGGCCATCTTCTTGGTCAGAGTGGTCACCAGGACGCGCTCATGCCGCTCGGTCCGCAACCTGATCTCAGCCATCAGATCGTCGATCTGGCCGTGGGTGGGCTTGACAATGACTTGAGGGTCCACGAGTCCGGTGGGTCGAATCAGCTGCTCCACAAAGCCAGACGACCTGGCCAGCTCGTAGTTCCCTGGGGTCGCGGAGAGATAGATCGTCTGGCCGATGCGCTCCACGAACTCCTCGAAGCGGAGCGGTCGGTTGTCCATCGCGCTCGGCAGCCGGAAGCCGTGTTCCACGAGTGTCCGCTTCCGGGACATGTCACCCTCGTACATTCCTCCGATCTGGGGCACGGTAACGTGCGACTCGTCGATGACCAGAAGAAAATCTGACGGGAAGTAGTCGAGCAGGCAGTTCGGCGGGCTACCGGGGGGCCGGCCATCAATGTGTCGCGAGTAGTTCTCGATGCCCGAACATGTCCCGATCTGCCGCATCATTTCGATGTCATAGCTGGTGCGCATCCGCAACCGCTGTGCCTCCAGCAGTCGTTGCTGTCGCTCTAGCTCGGCGAGCCGGTCAGCAAGCTCGACCTCGATCCCGGCGATAGCCCGCTCCATCCGTTCCGGGCCTGCAACGTAGTGGCTCGCGGGGAAGAGATAGATCTCTCGATCCTCGGTGACGACCTCCCCGGTGACGGGATGCAGTGTGCTCAGCTTCTCTATCTCGTCGCCAAAAAACTCCACCCGGACGGCCAGCTCCTCATACATCGGGAATACCTCGAGGGTGTCCCCGCGCACCCGGAACGTCCCGCGGCTGCCGGCAAGGTCGTTGCGTGCGTACTGGACTCCTACCAGTCGGCGCAACAGGGCGTCCCTGTCAAGCTCCTGGCCTACTTGGAGCTTGATCATTCGACCGACGTACTCCTGTGGTGTACCGAGGCCATAGATGGCCGACACCGTAGCGACAACGATGACGTCGCGACGGGTGAGCAAAGAGTTGGTCGCCGAGTGCCGTAGCCGCTCGACCTCTTCGTTGAGCGAGGAGTCCTTCTCGATATAGGTGTCGGTCTGCGGAACGTACGCCTCAGGCTGGTAGTAGTCGTAATAAGACACGAAGTACTCGACGGCGTTTCGCGGAAAGAACTGCCGCAGCTCATTCGCGAACTGCGCCGCCAGCGTCTTGTTCGGCTGCATGACCAGAACCGGTCGTTGCAAGCGCTCCGCAAGCCAGGCGATGGTGGCCGTTTTGCCAGTGCCAGTGGCACCCAGCAGCACGATGTCCTGTTCACTGCTGGTGATCCGACGCTCTAGCTCCTCGATCGCCTGGGGTTGGTCCCCCGACGGCGCGAAGTCGCTCTCCACCTTGAAGGGGGCGACTGCGCGCTGAAGGTCTTCAATCGGACGCATGGCGCGAGCCTACGTCCCGGTCCTGACAAGCCGGGTGTGAGATTCGGTCAATCAAAGCCGAACGCTTATCCCCCGACGACCTGACTCTCCAGCATCGAGTTGACCATCGATGTGAAGTCCTTGTTCAGCTGCTCAGTGTCGGCATTAGGTGTGAAGTACGCCGTGCCGATCACCGTCACGCCGTCGCTCTGCCGGACCGACACCAGAGAGAACAAGTACAGCTTTGTCGTGCCTTGGCCACCGCTGACAGTCACCTCGGCGACACATGTCGCTGCCTTGAGGCTGCTGGTGCCGACGTTGGCGTCCTTCGCGTCCTGGAACTTCCCGTTGGACGTGCCCTCGGCGACATTCCGGTGCCAGGCCTCACACAGCTGACCAGGGTTAGTCGACTGCGAGATCTGCAGCGACTGACCGAGAAAGACGCTCTTGCCGTCGGACAACTGCGCCACGTTCTCGCCGGTCTTCTTGACCTGCCAGCCGGCGGCCGGTTTGAGCTGGATGCCGTTGCCGACATCGGTGGCACCGGCGGCCGGCGGTTGCGAGGTCTGAGTAGGTGTTGGCTGCGGCTCCGCGGTCGTTGGCTCCCCTGTGGGCTCCGGGGTGGGCTGCTCTGTGGGCGGTACCGGCTGGCTCGGTGTGATGGTGACATCTGGCTGCTCTTCGCCGCCTCGAGTCAGCACCATGATGATGCCGCCAACGGCCGCCAGCAGCACGATGGCCGCAGCGACGATCGCGATGATCATCACTGGGCTCTTCTTGGTCGGCGCACCCTGGGTTCCAGGGCCACCAGCCGATGGGCCCTGAGGTCCATAACCCCCAGGCGGCTGCGGCGGATAGCCACCAGGAGGTGGCTGGGGGGCGTAAGCACGTTGCGGGGGATAACCTCCCGCACCCGGCTGCTGCGGATAGCCCGGCTGGGGTGGATAACCCGCAGGCTGCTGAGTCGGCTGGCCGCCGGGCTGCTGAGACGGATAGCCCCCAGGCTGCTGAGTCGGGTAGCCGCCAGAGCCTTGCGGCGGGTAGCCGCCCTGAGGACCCCATTGACCCGGGTTCTCCGTCATGGCCGGCCCTCCTCCTCGTCGTAGAAGCGGTCACGCGGGTCAGTTGACCCCCCGCTCTCGTCAACGACGCCCGTCTCACCCGGAGCCGCTCGCGCCGCACGCTCAGCACCCGACGCTGGCTCCTCGCCGGCCACCGGCGTGTCAAATCCCGGCACGATCGATTCCTCGGGACCAGCCGCCCTCAGCACTGCACCCACCCTGGGTCGCGAGGCCTTAGGTTGTACGCGTACCGCTGTACCGCACGCATTACAGAAGGCCGCATGCTCGAGCAGCGGCATCTCGCACTGCGCGCAGTACTGGAGCTCGGCAGTCGGCCCAACGCCACGGTCCCGGGCAGACCGTTCCAGAGCAGCCTCCATCAGGCCGGCATGCAACACGCTGCGAACTCGCAGAATCAAGATCGCCAGAATCAGCAAGCCCCAGAGAATGCTCAAGACAACGCCGAGCGTCGCGTCGCCGACGAAGGAGAACAGGTATGTGCCGGCCTGATAGGCAGCGTTGGCCAGAATCGCCTCACCGACCCCGCGGAAGTAACGCGGCGTGAACCCGTCATAGCCGCGGCCCAGGCCTGAGAACTCGGCCACAGCGATGCCACTCGCGGTACCGATGATCAGCGGCTTGACGAAGCCTTCCAGGAAGATCAACGACATCCACAAGCCAGGATCACTGCCCTGAAGCCCACCGGTGAGCAGATCCCAGTGGCGAATCAGAGTATCGAAGCAGGAGTACGAAAGCCCACTGATCACACCGAAGGTGAGTCCGTCCATCAGGTCGTCGAACTCGGGGCGACTGGCCAGCAGGACTGGACCGATTTGGCGGATCGCCTCGCCCACGATTGGTACCACCAATGCCACCAGCAGGAAGGTGCCAACGGTCGGTGCAGCGCTCAGCGAACCCTCATACGTGGTGGTGCCGTACGGCACCGGCCCGCGGAGATAGGTCCACAAGAGGGTGAAGCCGACGGTGAGTGCGCCGGTCAGCAAGAAGGCGAGCCCGGTGACGATGAGCGGCTCGTCCTCCCAAAGGTTCACGTCGTAGATGTAGACGATGTAGACCACGGGCACGGCGAAGGCAGCGACCAGCACGGCAACCGGCATGGCGCCGAAGATCGCTGCAATCAGGGCGACAATCAGGGCAATGGCGAACGCAATCCGATATGTTTGCGGACGCTGACCAGCACCCCGCGGCATGATCGAGGAGATCAGTGCGAACGAGGCGACCGGCTCGTCGGGCCTGGCAGCAAAGGATTTCCGTCGAGTGAGATCCGCCGAGCGCTGATCTTGCCCACAAACGTGGCAGAAATGCGCAGTCTCGGGGAGCTCAGCCCGACACCGTGGGCATTCCAAAACCTTTACCTCCTTGAACCTGCCAGCTGATTCCTAGATCTGGCATCGACAAGCCTTTCGGCTCAAGGACCTGGTGTCGGTGGCCCCCGAGCACTGCGAGTATGTCATTGTCGGGCGGCAGCCGAGCTCAGTTCTGCCCAGAGCGCATCGATCTGTTCTCTCAGCTGGGTCATGCTTCCGGTATTGCCCACGACCACATCAGCCGCGATCATACGATCTTCCCGACGGGCCTGAGCGGCAATCCTGGACTCGGCCTCGGCGCGGGTGTATCCGTTACGCGCCATCAGCCTCTTGACCTGAGTTTCATGATCAACATCAACCGTGACCACAAGATCGAAGTCTTCTTGTTGGCCGGTCTCGACCAGCAGTGGGATGACATGCACCACGATTGCAGTGGCGCCGGCAGCCCGCTCGAGTTCTGCGGCCCGGCTCCGAACCGCCGGGTGCACAATTCGCTCCAGATCCCGACGCGCAAGCGGATCAGCGAAGACAATCTGGGCCAGTCGCGCCCGATCGAGTCGCCCGTCGCTGAGTACCTGCGGGCCAAATCGATCGACGATGGCAGCTAGCGCCGGGGTCCCTGGCTCGACTACTTCACGAGCTAGTACGTCGGCGTCGATGACGATCGCACCGCGCGCGGCAAGTTCGGCAGCCACCACGCTTTTTCCAGACGCGATGCCCCCGGTCAGGCCGACCCGCACCAATTTTTTGTTGCGAGCTCGCGCACGGTCGGGCTCCACAGATCCTGTCTTCCTCCAGCGCTCGCACGACGCCGCCAAGGCCAGCCTAGATCGGTCGCAATGAGGTCGTGCTCGCTTAGTCGTCCAGGCAGGATCCGTCGCCCTCCCTACCCGACGCTCGCCCGCATTCGACCCTGATCAGCTACCGCCAGTTAGCTTCTGCCGAAGCGCTTGCAGGGCCTCGTCGGAAGCAAGCGAACCCTCCGGCCCGGCTGGAACCGGTGCCGGTTCGTCGTCGGTAGTGTAATTCGATGCCGCGGGCGTGCCCGCGCCTTCGGCATCCTCCACCTGCTTCTTATGCGCTTCCCAACGCGCATGCGCCTCGGCGTACTGCCGCTCCCAGGCCGCGCGCTGGTCGTCGTAGCCTTCCAGCCACTCGCCGGTCTCCGGGTCGAAGCCCTCCGGGTAGAGGTAGTTGCCCTGCTCGTCGTACGAAGCGGCCATGCCATAGAGCGTCGGGTCGAAGTCGTCAGCAGTCGCGTCGACGCCTTCGTTCGCCTGCTTCAGTGACAGTGAGATCCGCCGGCGCTCCAGGTCGATGTCGATGATCTTGACCATGACATCATCGTTGACCTGGACGACCTGCTCTGGAATCTCCACATGCCGCTCGGCCAGCTCAGAGACGTGCACCAAACCTTCGATGCCCTCCTCCACACGCACGAACGCGCCGAAGGGAACCAGCTTGGTGACCCGACCGGGCACGATCTGACCGATCTGATGAATACGGGCAAAGGCCTGCCACGGGTCTTCCTGAGTCGCCTTCAAAGACAGCGAAACCCGCTCGCGGTCCATGTCGACGTCGAGCACCTCGACGGTGACCTCCTGGCCCACCTCGACCACCTCCGAGGGGTGGTCAATGTGCTTCCAGGACAGTTCTGAAACGTGTACCAGTCCATCCACTCCGCCAAGGTCGACGAACGCACCGAAGTTGACTATGGAAGACACGACGCCACGCCGGATCTGGCCCTTTTGCAACTGGGTAAGGAAATTCTGGCGAACCTCAGACTGCGTTTGCTCCAACCAGGCGCGGCGCGACAGCACAACGTTGTTCCGGTTCTTGTCCAACTCGATGATCTTGGCCTCGAGCTCCATGCCAACATAGGGCTGCAGGTCACGGACCCGCCGCATCTCAACCAGGGAGGCGGGCAGGAAGCCCCGCAGACCGATGTCGATGATCAGACCGCCCTTGACCACCTCGATGACCTGGCCGGTGACAACCCCGTCCTCCTCCTTGATCTTCTCGATCGTGCCCCAGGCCCGCTCGTACTGGGCGCGCTTCTTGGAGAGAATGAGGCGGCCTTCTTTGTCCTCTTTCTGCTGGACAAGCGCCTCGACTTCGTCGCCAACACTGACGACCTCGAACGGGTCAACGTCGTGCTTGATCGAGAGCTCTTTGGAAGGGATGACCCCTTCGGTCTTGTAGCCGATATCAAGAAGGACCTCATCACGGTCCACCTTGACAACGGTGCCGGTGACGATGTCGCCGTCATTGAAGTACTTGATGGTCTTGTCGATTGCCTCAAGAAAGGCTTCGGGCGAACCTAGGTCGTCGACTGCAACCTGTGGTGGTGCCTCAAGGGAGGACGTCATGTAGTAGGGCTCCGGGACTGATTGATGATGTTGTGGGCGTGGCTGTGACCCGATCCGTACACACGAAAAGGTTCAACCAGCAGCTGACGACAATCCGACCCGTACGAGCGTGACCTACTCCGTCCGAAGTCGCGCAGGCCACAGCGACGGTTCAGGTTAGCGCTGCGCCCCAAACAGGGTCAAACGTCGCTGATACTACTTCGTGAGTGGCGGTGGACGTTCCTGCGCTGAGCCTGAGCCTCGAGCGTCGAGAAATCGCGCGCGGCCGCACGGAGGAGGAACGAGCAGAGGCGTTCTTTCCTCTGCGAGCGACGACGAACGGCGGCGGATTCGCGATGTTCGCGCCGCCGATCTGAGGAGAAGATGGCGGGACAACGCTTTTCCGTTCCGTCAGCTCCGACAAAGACGGCGGCAACCCAGCGAACATCGCAGCGAGCGGAGCGAGCAAATCCCAGAGCGCGATTTGCGCGAGCGGCTCACAAATCAGTGCGCGGCGTCGTGCCAGGACCGGCCGACACCCACCGACACATCCAGTGGGACGTTGAGGGTGACGGCCTGGCCCATCTTGGTGCGTACCAGTTCCTCCAGTGCCTGCTGCTCCCCCGGGCCGACCTCGAAGACCAGTTCGTCATGCACCTGGAGCAGCATCTGACTACGCATACCGGTGTCATCGAGCGCCTTCTCCACATCCAGCATGGCCACTTTGATGATGTCTGCGGCCGATCCTTGGATGGGGGCATTCAACGCCATCCGCTCAGCCATTTCACGGCGCTGGCGATTGTCGCTCATCAGGTCCGGCAGGTACCGACGACGACCGAGGATGGTCTCGGTGTACTCCGTGCGCCGCGCATCGGCCACTAAGGAGTGCAGATACGTGCGCACGTCGCCGAACCGTTCGAAGTACTCATCCATCAGCGCCTTCGCTTCGGATACCTCGATGTTCAGCTGCTGGCTGAGCCCGTACGCGCTGAGTCCGTACGCCAGGCCGTAGTTCATCGCCTTGATCTTGGCCCGTTCAGCAGGCGTGACCTGCCCGGGCTCAACGCCGAAAACCCGTGATGCAGTGACCGTATGGAAGTCCATCCCTGACTTGAAGGCCTCGATCAGGCTCTCGTCCTCGCTGGCATGGGCCATGATGCGCATCTCGATCTGCGAATAGTCCGCCGACATCAGGGCGTCGTAACCCTCGCCCACAATGAACGCCTGCCTGATCCGGCGGCCCTCCTCGGTGCGTATCGGGATGTTCTGCAGGTTGGGATCGGTGCTGGAGAGGCGTCCGGTGGCCGCGATGGTCTGCGCGTACGTGGTATGAATCCGGCCGTCGTCAGCTACCGCCTTCAGCAGGCCCTCGACTGTCTGCTTGAGCCGGATCGCGTCCCGATGCACCAGAAGGTGAGCCAGGAAAGGGTGCTCGGTTTTGACATAGAGCTGCTGCAGCGCCTCGGCGTCGGTGGTGTAACCAGTGCGAGTGCGGCGGGTCTTCGGCATTCCCAGTTCGTCGAACAGCACCACCTGGAGCTGCTTCGGCGATCCCAGATTGATCTGCTTGCCAAGGACCTGATAGGCCTCGCTGGCGGCCCGATTGACCGTGGCTCCGAACCCGGCCTCCAGTGTCTGGAGATGGTCGACGTCCACGGCCACACCGGTCATTTCCATTCGGGCCAACGTGCGCAGCAGCGGCAACTCCACGCCGTAGAGCAGGCTGGTGCCGTTGCGCTGCTCGATCTCGGTGTCCAGGGCGTCTGCCAGATCGATGACCGCTCGGGCACGGACCATCGAGGCCTGAGCAGCCAACCGCGCGCCTGAATCGTCATCGCCGAAGTCGAGCGCTAGCTGGTTCGGATCGTCGAGCTCAGGTGCGCCTTCGACCCGGAGCTCGCGCTTGAGATAGCGAATAGTCAGATCAGCGAGATCGAAGGTGCGTTGATCGGGGCGAGTGAGGTAAGCGGCCAGCTGAGTATCCGAGGTTAGGCCGGCGAGATCCCAACCCCGAGCCCAGATAGCCAGGAGCGGGCCCTTGGCGTCGTGCATCGCCTTGTGGCGCTCGGGATCGGCAAGCCAGCTCGCTAGTGCGTTCTCATCAGACGGGCCGAGCTCGGGCACCACCACGTATGCCGCGGCGCCATCCGCAGCAGCCAGCGAGAGGGCTGTGACATCGCCGGTCCCAGAGCCCCAATGACCGATGATGTCGACGCCGGTGCGCTCACCCGCTGCGTGATCGGCGAGCCAGCTCCCAAGCTCTCCAGGGTCCAGTCGTGCCGCTTCCAGGTCGAAGCCACCTTCTGGTACCACCTCGTCTTCGTTGGGCAGGGCCTCGAGCAACCGGTCGCGTAGCACTCGGAACTCCAGGCCGTCGAAGAGCTGGTGAGTCGCCTCACGGTTCCAGGGGCGTCGTATTAAATCGTCGAGACCAAGCGACAACTCGAGATCGCACACCAACCTGTTGACCTGCCTGTTGCGCAGCACGTCATCAACCCGCACCTGGAACGCCTCGGCCGCCTTGCCCTTGAGTTCGCTGGCATGCGCGGCAAGATCCTCCAATCCGCCATACATCTCCAACCACTTGGCGGCAGTCTTCGGCCCGACCCCAGGGACACCCGGCAGATTGTCGCTGGACTCCCCTACCAGCGCCGCCAGATCTGGATACCGAGCCGGCGTCGCAAAGTACCTCTCCTCCACGGCCTTGGGCGTCATTCGGGCCAGATCGGAGACGCCCTTACGTGGATAGAGCACGGTCACGTTGTCGCTGACGAGCTGGAACGCATCACGATCCCCGGTGCAGATCAACACCTCGAAGCCGGCGGCCTCGGCCTGTGTTGCGAGTGTGCCGATCACATCGTCGGCCTCAAAGCCTTCCTTTTCCACGTAGGGGATGTTGAGGGCCTTGAGCACCTCCTTGACCAGATCGAGCTGACCTCTGAACTCATCGGGAGTCGTGGTCCGGTTCGCTTTGTACTCGCTGTAGATCTCAGAGCGGAACGTGTGTCGCGAGACGTCGAAGGCAACGCCGAGGTGGGTGGGTTTCTCATCTCGCAGCACATTGATCAGCATCGAGGTGAACCCGAACACCCCATTGGTGTGCTGACCGGTCTGGGTCGAAAAGTTCTCTACGGGAAGCGCAAAGAAAGCCCGATAAGCAATCGAGTGACCGTCGATCAGCATCAGCTTGGGCCGCGTCGGCAGCTCGCTGGCATGCGCAGGAGCTAACTGAGTCGTGGTCGGCACATGCCGACTCTAGCCGCGCGCACTGACGAGAGGGCGGGGTCAGCGTCACCCAGTTTGACCTGCTCGCGCATCGCGCGCGGGGATCCGACGTCGTCGTCACTCTTCGCGAACGAGGAGCATGTTCGCTTATCGCTCCTCCGATCGTCGGGCGCGCGATCCCGACGCTCGCAGCTAGCCTGAGCCTGTGACTTCGACCGATGATCGGCCAGATCTGCCCGCCGAATACGCCGAACTCCATAGTGCATTGGACGAGAAGATGGGCTTCGAGCTGCTCGTACTGACGCCTGAGCGAGTGGTCGGGCGGGTGCCGGTTGCTGGCAATACCCAGCCGTACGGGCTCTGGCATGGCGGCGCCTCCTGCGTGCTCGCAGAGACCCTCGCCTCATTGGGCTCCTTCATGTACGCGCAACCGGAGCGGATCTCGGTCGGGGTGGATATCAATGCGACACACCATCGCTCGGTGACCACCGGTTGGGTGACGGGCACCGCCACAGCCCTACGCCTCGGCCGGTCGGTTGCCAGCTACGAAATCGTGATCACTAACGACGCTGACGAGCGGGTCTGTACCGCCCGGGTCACCTGCCAGTTGGTCACCCCGCGCGGACGCTGACGCCGAAGGATTACGCGCAGCCCCCAAGCGGCGAGCAATTAGGAAGGATCTGAGTCCTGGGTTGTTTCGGCTAGAACCTCCAGCACGTGGTCAACCTCGGTCGCCGGGTTCACGAAGGCCAGCCTTAGAGCGGTCTGGCCTTGCCACCGCGTTGGAATACACAGAATCCGGCCCTCGAGGGCGAGTCGCCGCGACCAGCGCCGGTAAGCAGCGTCGTCCCATCCCGGCCGCTCGAACAGCACCACAGACAGTGTGGGCTCCCACAGCAACGACAGCTGAGGGATGGTCCGGATCCCGTTTGCCACCGCCCGAGCCGTTGCCAGGGTCTGCTCGATTGCCGCTGTATACCGGTTGGTGCCGTGTGTCGCCAGGCTGAACCAGAACGGCAAGCCGCGGGCCCGCCGAGTGAGGTGCACTCCGTAGTCCCACGGGTTCCAGACCTCGCGATCAATCGCGTCAAGATAGCCGGCCTTCTGCGCATGGGCCGCACGGGCGAGCTCTGGTTGTCGGTAGAGCAGGGCGCAGCAGTCGTAAGTCGCGAAGAGCCACTTGTGCGGGTCGACGATGAAGCTGTCGGCACGCTCAATTCCGGCGAAGAGGTGCCGCACGCTCGGAGCAGCGAGCGCCGCACCGCCGTACGCCCCGTCGACGTGCATCCAGATCCCATACCGTTCGCAGATTTCGGCGATACCGGTTAGGTCGTCGATGATGCCTGCGTTCGTGGTGCCCGCCGAGGCAACTACAGCGAACACATCATGTGATCTGGTCAGCGCGGATTGAAGGGCTTCGCCGGTGAGCTGGCCCCGGTCATTCTCGGGCACGATCACCACTTCAGCGTCCAGAACGGCCGCAGCGGCCTGAACCGAGGAATGTGCCTGCGCGGCGCAGGCCAGTCGCCACTGGCCCACCGGATGCCGGCCGCGCTGGTTTCGGGCGAATTGCCGAGCGGCGACGAGGGCCGAGAGGTTGCCTGTCGTGCCGCCCGAAATGAAGCAGCCCCCGGCCGTCGGCGGCCAGCCGAGCAGCTCGACCAGCCACCCGAGCGCCTGGTTCTCTGCAAAGACCGCACCGGCTCCGGACTCCCAGGTCCCGGCAAAGATGTTGTAGCTGCTCACCACGGCGTCAAAAGCCAATGCAGCGCGAGTTGGCGCGGCCGGAATATAGGCGAGATTCATTGGATCGTCTTGAGCCCGCGTCGCCGGGGCCATCACATCCTCAAAGATGCGCAGCGCCTCGTCGGCGCCCAACCCTTCGGGCGTGACGGTCTGTCCGGCGTCTGCCAGCAGCTCAGATGCTGGTCGCGCTGTCGTCTTCGGATCGGACGGCTTGCTG
>DATEWO010000098.1:0-10803 GCA_035257925.1 Propionibacteriaceae bacterium
CCAGCGGCCGATGATCTCTTCCGACTGACCGCCGCCGTAGACGTTAGCGGTGTCGACCAGAGTGCCGCCCGCCTCGATGAAGCGATCAAGCTGCTCGTGCGAGCCGGCTTCGTCCGTCTCGACCCCGAAGGTCATGGTTCCTAAACAGAGTGAAGAAACGGCGCAGCCGCTGCGCCCCAGAGTGCGATAGTCCACGCTCCTGTTTCTATCACCGCGCTCTTCATGATCAGATCCGGGCTGCACCACGATCCCCCGCGGCTGTCGAGGTCACATGTATGACGGCGTAGACGCCCTGCCTTCCGGTCTATACCGTGTCGGGGTATAGAAGTACGTTTCACCAAGCGAAGTGGTCCTTCTCTCCTTCCCAGCATTACCAGACTTCGATACAATCGAATGCACGTTCGACCCCCAGATAATCGCAAGGATGTGTCGACGGGAGGTGGCCATGTTCGAAGGATTTATCGACGAGCTGGTCGATCTCGGGGATGTGAGGCTGCGCGTTCGGTTCGGTGGCGAGGGACCACCTCTACTCCTGATCCACGGCCATCCCAGGACGTCGGCGACCTGGCATCGGGTCGCGCCGGAGTTGATCACTGCTGGCTTTACTGTGGTCTGCCCGGACATGCGCGGCTACGGGCGGTCCAGCAAACCAATCATTCGAGATGATCATCGCCAGCAGGCGAAACGCGCAGTCGCCGATGATCTTGCCGAGCTGATGTCCCAATTGGATTTTGATCAGTTCGCAGTCGTCGGCCATGATCGGGGTGGTCATGTCGCGTTCCGGCTGGCGATGGACCATCCCAGTCGGGTTGTTCGGCTGGTCACCATCGACGCCGTGCCGATTATCGAGGCGTTCGAGCGGTGTGACGCCCGGGTTGCTGTGCGCAAGTTTGACTGGTTCTTCAGTGCTCAGCCCGACACGCCGGAACGGGTGATCTCTGCTGATCCGGTGGCTTGGTACCGGCCCGATCCTCATCAGATGGGCCCTGAGAACTACGCAGAACTGGTCGAAGTGATCAACGACCCGGAGACCGTACGCGCCATGCTCGAGGACTATCGTGCTGCGTTGAGCATCGATCGTGAGGCGGACCGAGCTGACCGGCTGGCGGGGCGCACGATCGGCTGCCCGATGCTCTGCGTTGTTGGATCAGGAGGCGACATAGAGGAACTCTTTGGCGATCCGCTACCGATCTGGAAGGCGTGGGCGGAGGACGTGCGCGTCATCTCCATCGACTCCGGTCCTTACATCGCTGAGGAGAAGCCCGACGCCCTGGTGGCGGCGCTCACCGATTTCTTGGCACCTGAGATCTGAGGGACCTGGAGTCGGGCAAGTCTGGAGGATGACTACAGAATCCACACAAATTTGACGACTTTTCTTGTCGGTTGCCTGCATCCTTATTCATGTGTCGGGATTCGGGGGGCGGATCCGAGTGCAACAGGGAGAGTCCATGAAAACGGTCTATCGAGTGCTTGCCTATGCCATTGCGGCGCTGGTTGCAGTCCAGTCGGCTGCCATCGGCTATGCGGTCTTCGCGCAGCTGCATTGGATTGAGGGTGGCGGCACAATCGACGCGGCAGCATTCGAGTCCAATGCCCCCGGTACCGCCGCCATGATCTTCCACGCCCTGAACGGCGGCGTGGTATTGCTGGCGGCTCTAGCGCTGTTGATCGTTTCGTTCTTCGCGAAGATTCCGCAAGGCGTGAGGTGGGCGGTGATTGTCTTGGTCAGCACCGTCGTTCAGATCGCTTTGGGTACTTTGTCGCGTCTGGTGGCGCCGATCGGTGCGGTGCATGGTGCAGTCGCACTGGTCCTGTTCGGTGTTGCGGTGATGGCAGCTATGCGGGTGCGGAAGCCGGCTGTCGTTGCGGAAACGGTGCCCGAGGCCGTCGCCTGATCGCGATCCACCATGGCTAGTCGCTCGACCCGCGTACGCCTCGTGGTCTCGGTGTTGGCCACAGTCGTGATCCTGGCGCCGCTGGCCTGGCTGTGGCAGTCGAGCCTGGTCGGAGGAAGTTACTCCGTCATGGGCATGGGCACCCTCGACTACGGGGGTGGTCCGGTTGGTCACGGCCACGACTCCACGAATCGCTCAATCACTGATTTTGTGGTCGACGACGCCCGGAAGGCCGACGTTCGGGTGGATCTGATTGCTGAGCAGCAGAACCTCACGATAGGCGGACGATCGGTCCCCGGCTACACGCTGAACGGCACCTCACCCGGCCCTACTATCACCGCACGGCAGGGCGAGCTGGTGGAAGTGCACCTGCGCAACGCCTCGGTCAAAGCCGGCATCACGTTGCACTGGCACGGGTACGACGTACCGGCGGCCATGGACGGCGTGGCTGGTGTCACCCAGGATGAGGTGCCGATCGGCAGCGAGTTCACGTATCGCTTCCCGGCCAATCAGATTGGGACCTACTGGTACCACTCCCACCAGGTCTCCCATGAGCAGGTGATCGGCGGGCTCTTTGGCACGCTCGTGGTGCTGCCGAAGACTGACAGCAGCAAGGCTGTTGACGTGATCGCAGCCGCCCATACCTACGCCGGCATCAAGACGATCAACGGCGTCGCCGGTGATCTGCAGGTGCCGGCCAAACCGGGCCAACGGATACGGGTCCGAGTGATCAATACCGACAATGGTCCGATCGAGACCTGGGCCGACACGCCTTTCCGGGTACTCGCCATCGACGGCTATGAGATCAATGCACCGACGGATGTGACTGATCGTTCGGTGACGGTCACAGCAGGCGGCCGTGCTGATCTTGGCGTGACAATGCCGAGCGACGGCAAGGCTGTACGCGTTCAGGTGTCGAAGGGCACAGCGGTCCTGTTGGGTGCCAGCGCTCCATCGCCACCGCCGCAACCGGCCGCCGCACTTGATCTGCTGAGCTACGGAAGTCCGACCGCGCTGAGCTTCGACCCAGCGAAGGCGGACCGGCGCTTCGACTACTCGATCGGGCGCCGACCAGGTTTCGTCCGTGGCCGCCCAGGGCTCTGGTGGTCGATCAACGGGCACCTCTATCCGCACGTGCCGATGTACGTGGTTGGTGAAGGTGACATCGTGACCATGCGTATCGACAACCACAGCGGAGAGGTGCATCCCATGCACTTGCACGGACACCACGCGGTGGTGCTCGCCCGCAACGGGATCGCCGCCACCGGCAGTCCGTGGTGGATCGACTCGCTCAACGTGCTCGATGGCGAGACGTACGACATCGCCTTCGTGGCCACGAACCCCGGAATCTGGCTCGACCACTGCCACCATCTCAAGCATGCGGCGCAAGGCATGGTGGCACACCTGATGTACGAGGGGGTCAGTACGCCCTACCGGATTGGTGGAACGCCCGACAATCAACCCGAGTAACGCCGAAGAGTCAGCTGGAGGAGGAGCACGTGGGTGAGACATTCGACGTGGTGGTAAGCCGTACCTTTCCGGTCCCGCCCGACCAGGCATGGCGCGCCTGGAGCGAGGCTGATCTGGTGAGGCAGTGGTGGGGACCGACCGGCTTCAGTTGTCCGGTGGCCGATGTTGATCTTCGCGAGGGCGGGCGCGCCTTGGTGGCGATGCGGGCCCCTGCGGAATTCGGCGGTGGAGACATGTACAGCACCTGGAACTACACCGAGGTCCGGCCCCATACACGGATCGCGTACGTGTTCAATTTTGCTGATCCGGAAGGCAACCGGCTGGTTCCCGCAGATCTTGGGATGCCGCCCGGCATTCCTGATGATGGCGAACACGTGGTGACTTTTGATGATCTAGGCGACGGACGAACCAAGATGACGGTGGTGGAACATGGCTATGCCACCGACGATGCGCGGAATCTCTCTCAGGCAGGGCTGGAGCAGTGCATCGACAAGATGGAGGCGATCTTCGCTGGTCCTCGTACCTGAGCCGTTGACGGGCTCCTTTTGTCCAGCCCGCTAAGCCCGCTTGCTGATCCCAGATAAAATCAAACAAGCGTTTGACAGACCGAACACGCCCGCCTAGAATCGAATACATGTTTGATATTGGTGACGGCGGTTGCTGCACCCCCGGCGGCGCCTGCGGATGGCCCCCGACCTCCGCTTGAACGCTGACGTTGCCAGTCGAGCATGTTCCCCGAGCAGGCGGCCGGTACCGCGGTGCCGGCCGCCGCTTTCTCTTGTTGCGATGTTTCTTGATTACCTCTTCTCGCCGGTTTCGCGTACGGCCGCGGCAACGGCTGGGGCGACCGAGGCGTCAAAAACGCTCGGAATGATGTAGCTGGGATTGAGCTGATCGGGCGCGACCTGGTTCGCGATGGCATTGGCGGCCGCTGACAGCATCTCATCGGTGATGTGGCGGATGCCGCCGTCGAGCAACCCACGAAAGACACCGGGGAAGGCGAGCACGTTGTTGATCTGATTGGGGTAGTCGCTACGCCCGGTAGCCACGACCGCCGCGTGTCGCTGCGCCGCCGCCGGGTCGACCTCTGGAACGGGGTTGGCCAGCCCGAAAACGATCGCATCTCCTGCCATGTTCGCGATGTCCTGCTCGTCGAGCAGGTTGGGAGCAGAAACCCCGATGAAGACGTCAGCGCCGACCAGCATCTCCTTCAGGGTGCCAGAACGCTTTTCGAAGTTGGTGTTCTCGACCAGCCACCGCCTCATGTCCGAGGACCCCTCGGGGGCGTCGTAAACAGCTCCCTTGCTGTCGCAGCCGATGATCATGGTCGCCCCTTGTCGCTTGAGCAGCCGGATGATCGCCGACCCTGCCGCACCGACGCCGGAGATGACGAATCGGACGTCAGAGATGTCCTTGTGAACCACCCGCAGCGCGTTGATCAGTGCACCCAAGACCACGATCGCCGTGCCGTGTTGATCATCGTGGAAGACCGGTATGTCCAGCTCAGCGCGTAGCCGCTCCTCGATCTCGAAGCAGCGTGGCGCGGAGATGTCCTCCAGGTTGACCCCACCGTAGACCGGTGCAATCGCCTTGACGATCTCCACGATCTTGTCCGAGTCCTGAGTGTCCAGGCAAACCGGCCAGGCGTCGACCCCCGCGAATCGCTTGAAGAGCGCCGCTTTGCCCTCCATCACCGGTAGCGATGCCTCCGGTCCGATGTTGCCGAGGCCCAACACGGCGGAGCCGTCGGTGACGACAGCAATGGTGTTTCTCTTGATCGTTAGCCGGCGGGCATCAGCAGGGTTCTCAGCAATGGCCAGACACACCCGGGCCACGCCCGGTGTGTAGGCCCGGGAAAGGTCGTCGCGATGCTTCAGCGGGACCTTCGGTGTCACCTCGATCTTGCCGCCAAGGTGCAGCAGGAAGGTACGGTCCGAGACCTTCCGCACATTGAAGCCGTCGAGCGCGGCAATTGCCTTGGTGATCGACTCCGAATGCGCCACATCGCTGGCATTGCAGCTGACATCGACCACCAGCACGTCGGGATGTGACTCGGCCACATCCAGGGCGGTGATTGCGCCACCCGCCTCAGCTACGACGCCCGAGAGCCGGGCTGTCGCTGCCGGATCAGTAGGCGCCTCGACTCGTACGGTGATCGAGTAGCCAGGACTAGGCGTAGGCATCGTTGTCTCCCAGGGACAGATGCGGACGTTCCGCGCTGAGGACTCTATCTGACGCGCTACGCGGCGCTGAGAATCAGTAGGCTTCACCCCATGGCCGCCGTGCTCGCGCTCGAGCCGGCGCTGCCACGCGCGCGGGAGAGCCATCGAGGACCGCTGACAGCTTGCCTGTGCCTGCTGCTGATTGTCATGATCAGTTCATCCAGCCTGCTGGCACACAGAAGCCTCGATTCGACAATCCCGCTGGATGCGGCCGCTGTCGTGCTCGGCCCGGATGGTGTCCTTGTTGAAGTCGCTGCCGCGGAGGCCGTGGTCCCGGGCAGCAGGGTGCTCGCGGGGATGCCGGACAGTGTGGAGCTGGCACGCGAGCAGGCCGCCTGGCTTGCGGCCGGGAGCGTCCCGAACGTGAGTGGACTTGACGGCGACATGGTGGCCACGGCGCTTCTCGACCTGCATGTCTTGAGCCGCCCGTACGGCGTCCCGGTCGCTGGATGGAGCCCTGCCTGGCGCTACGTATGGCCCCGGGACTCGGCCCTGGTGGTGTCGGCGCTGGCTCGTACCGGACATCCTGCCGATGCCGAACGCATCGTCGCCTTCCTGCAGCGAGTGCAGCCGGAGTCTGGTTTGTTCCAAGCCCGCTACTTGCCTGATGGCAGCGGAGTCCCGGATGCTCGGGGCGTAGAGCTGGACGGCGTCGGTTGGGCTCTGTGGGCAACTGGACAGCTGGCGGCCGAGCTTTCCGGGAGGGAGCGTACGGCGTTCGTGCAACGGCATCGGATGCTTCTTGATCGCAGTACGCAAGCAGCACTGCAGTCGATCGACAACCCGTCTTCGCTGCCTCCTCCGTCGACTGACTATTGGGAGGTCAAGGAGACGCGGTTGACCCTGGCAACCGCGGCCGTAATCTGCGCCGGTCTTGAGGCCGGCAGCCAGCTGTACCGAATTCTGGGGGACGTTCCTGCGGCCGACCGTGCCGCCGCCGGCGCGCACCGGCTGCGAGCCGCGATCACGACACACTTCGGAAGGAACGGCTATCCGCGGCGCCTCGGTGGGCGCAGCGACAGCACTGACCTGGGAGTCGATTTTCTGCTGCCACCCGTGGGGTCAAGCATTGATCAAGGAGTGCTGCAGGCCTGGGAGCAGGCACCATTGCTCATGTCGCGACCCGGCGGAGGTTTGGCCCCAGGCGGATCATGGCGGAGAGACGGTGTCAGCTGGACGAACGCGACAGGCAGCCGTGCCATGACTGCCGCATTCCTCGGACAGCGCGATGAGGCCATGGCGTGGTTGCGCTGGCTTGATCAACACCGCACGGCTGCAGGTTCGCTGCCGGAAAAGGTCTTGTCCGACGGCCAGCCGGCCGCTGTATCGCCGCTTGCCTGGACAGCCGCGACGGTTGTGATCACTGCCGATCAGCTGGCGTCGTAGACGCCGAGCTCGAAAGCGGAATCCGCGCGGAACGAGCGAAGCGAGCGGAGCAATCAAACCGGATCGCGCCCTCGCCGTGCTGAGGAGGAACGAGGGGACATGCCTTTCCCGTCCCCGAGTGACGACGAAGTAGGCGAGCTCGAAAGCGCGATCCGCGCGGAACGAGCGAAGCGAGCGGAGCAATCAAAATGGTCGAGTCAGGGTGAGCGGGTCGTAGAAGCAGGCGTCGCGCGCGGCCAGAACAGCGCCCCCGACAACCCTGGGCACGTTCTGTTCGACAGCGGCGATCTTGGTCTCGGCAAACGCCGGGATCGCCAGCCGGTGGGCGATACGCTCGTCGATCGAGGTCATCAGATGCGCGCTCAGCGCTCCCAGGTAGCCGCCCAGCACGACAGTGTGTGGATTGACGACACCGATAACGTCATCAATCGCATCACCCAAGGCTGACCCGGAACGCTTCAGTACCTGAAGCATCGCAGCCTGGCCTTCATCGATGGCCTCGACAATCCTGCGGATCGCTTCCTCAGGTCGTTCGTCGACCAGCCGAGCCGCCTCGTCAGCGGGCAGCAGGTCGCCGACAGTGAGCAGGCTTTGCGGACCGATCAACGACTGCAGGCAGCCGTTTCGGCCACACGTGCAGGCAGGCCCTGATGGATCGACATTGAGATGGCCGAAGTCACCCGCACCTCCGCCTGCGCCACGGAAGATCTCACCGCCGATGATCAGGCCGCTGCCAAGGCTGCGCAGACCGCCGAAGTAAGCCGCTATTGCGTCCGGCCCCAAACGAAGCTCGGCCCGGACGGCATGCAAAGCCGCCAGCTGGCTGTCGTTGGTAACGCCGATGTGTGCGCCCTCAATGCCGAGGTCGCTGAGTGTCGTGCTCACTTTGGCGCTGAGCGGATACTGCCGCCAATCCGGACTCTCCGACCAGCCCACGGTCGCCCGGTCTCCAGCGATGTAGCCCGGTACGCCGATTTCGACAGCGATCAAGTGCTTGTCAGGTGGCAGCTGACCAACTTGGGACCGCAGCTGGCTGTCCAGGGCGGCGAAGCCGGCGTCCGGCTCGGCTCGACGCAGGTCGGCCGCCACGCTATCGCGCCATAGCTCGCGCCCTCCCAAGGTGGCGGCGGCGAACTGAAATCCATCGAGGTCGACGCGTACGCCGAGGACGCACCACGGTTCACCGTCGAAATAAATCGGGCGCGTCGGTCGACCGGCCCCGGGCCGGCGAATCGGATCGAGCTCTTTCACGATCCGGCGGGCCCGCAATTCACCGATCAGGTCGGTCATCGTGGAAATGCCGAGCCCGCAGCCGCGTGCAATGTCGTGACGGCTGCTAGCTCCATGGTCGCGCACGTAGCGAAGGATCTGGGTGAGATTTCCTTGGCGCAAATCCCCCGAGCCTCCACTGCGGCGAAGCCCGAAATCGGGGGTCAGCCCAGCTGGCATGGTGACGATCGTAGCCTTTTCGGACGGCGTGGACAGGAAAACAAAAAACAAACTGGACAGCGTTGATCCTGGATCTTCCGACAACTGTTTTTCCTGCGGACGAACTATTTGGCGAAGCCACTCTCTGTCCTTGTACGGTTGGGAAGTGGGCGGTTTCGATCACTTCCAGTACTTGTTACTGATGGCGTGCTGCTTGTTGATCACATTGCCGCTGGAGTTCGTCTTGAGTGCCCGGGTTTACCGCCGGGCTGCCGGCTTGGCGTTTGCGATCATTCCGGTAGTGATCATCTTTTCGGTCTGGGATATTGTTGGAATTCTGCGTGATCACTGGAGCTATAGCCCTCGTTTTACGACCGGTTGGACATTGATCTTCGGCATGCCGATCGAGGAACTGGTGTTCTTTATTGTGGTACCCATCTGTGGACTGCTGACGTATGAGGCAGTGGGTTACGTGCTCAGTGTGCTGCGGCGAAGATCAACAGTCGGCGAGACCGGTCCGCATGCCTGAGTACACCGTGCTTACCGCGCTCGCGGTGGTGGCAGTGATCGTTGCCGAGCTGGTCTACTTCAAGTCAGGGATCTTCCGCACGGCGCAGTACTGGTGGTCAATGGTGATCATTTTTGCGTTCCAGATTCCGGTGGATGGCTGGCTCACCAAGCTCTCGGCCCCGATCGTGATCTACAACCCTGAGGAGATTCTCGGACTGCGGGCACCCTGGGACATTCCGATCGAGGACTTCGGGTTCGGGTTTGCCATGGTCACACTCGCTATCCTGCTTTGGCGCCGGTGGTTGGATCGTAGGCCGGCACCTGAGGAGGCCGATCGAAGTGTGGAAGATGCGCCCTGAGCCTGTCGACATGCGCTCTGAGCTTGTCGAAGAGCGCAAGTCCGGCAGCGCTTCGACAGGCTCAGCGCGCATGGCGGCCGCGATCACGACTGAAAACGTCGCAGCGGCTTTCGACGAGGTCGCGCACAGCTATGACCTCATGGTGGCGCTCAACCCTGGCTACCACGCGCATCTGCAGGCGGCCGCCGATGCCTTGGTGGAGTTGCTGCCGAGGCGGAAGCCCGCAGGCTCGGCGCCTCTGGTTCGCCTTCTTGATCTTGGTTGTGGATCCGGCGCGTCCACTCGGGCAGTGCAACTGGCGGCACAGCAGGCTGACCTGGGATTCGCCATCGTGGGCGTAGACTCGTCCGCCGGGATGATCGAGCGGGCACGTGCCAAGCGGTGGCCTGCCGGTGTCAGGTTCGAGGTCGGTCAGGCTGAGGAGATCGCCTCGTCGCAGGATTCGTGGGGGCTTGGCGGCTCGATTCAGGGGGCGTTTGCGGCGTACCTCTTCCGCAACGTCGCCGACCGGGACGCAGTGCTCGCCGAACTCTTCGAGCTGCTCGGCGACGACGGCGCTTTGGTCGTTCAGGAGTACTCCATTGCGGGATCGCGCGGCGCGCGGCTGGTCTGGAATGCGGTGTGCTGGCTCCTGGTCATTCCTCTTGGCTGGCTGACATCTCGGCGGACTCGGCTCTATCGCTATCTGTGGCGCAGCGTGCGTTCCTTCGACTCGATACAGACTTTTGTCGATCGTCTCTACGGTGCGGGATTCGTCGACGTGGAGGTGCGCACCGCGCCGGGCTGGCAGCGCGGGATTTTGCACACCTTCCGGGCGCGCAAGCCGTCGGCCGCTTCATGATCATTGGACGACGTGGCACGCGCTGGCGGCCCGGCCGGGATGCTCGTGCAGTCCGTCATCCGGCGGCGCCGGGTGCGGCACGGATGACCGAGAAATCCAAGCCGGTCGTTGTCGCCGGCGGCGGCATTGCTGGCATCGCGGCTGCCGTCGGGCTGGCCGAGCGTGCGGTGCCTGTGATCATGGTCGAACCGTATGACCAGCTCGGTGGGCGGGTGCGTTCCTGGCCGGTGAGGCACGGTGATGATCAGGTCACCATGAGCCGGGGGTTTCATGCATTCTTCCGGCAGTACTACAACCTCCGGGCGCTGCTGCGGCGCAGCGATCCCGATCTGCAGTCTCTCGTAGAGGTCGCTGACTATCCGTTGATCTTGGCCGACGGACATGCCGACTCCTTCGCGACAATCCCGCGGACACCGCCGGTGAACCTGGCAGCGTTCGTCCTGCAGAGTCCATCGTTTGGCCTCCGTGATCTTGCTGCGGTGAATGTGCCAGCGGCTCTGGAGCTGCTGGACGTCGATTTCCCGAGCACCTTCTCCCGCTATGACGGCGAGAGTGCGTCGGATTTCCTTGATCGGCTTCGGTTTCCGGAAGCGGCTCGGCACCTGGCGCTGGAGGTCTTTGCGCGCAGCTTCTTTGCGCACCCAGACGACTTCTCTGCCGGTGAGCTGGTCGCTATGTTCCATGCGTATTTC
>DATEWO010000099.1:0-5067 GCA_035257925.1 Propionibacteriaceae bacterium
GCCAAGCTCAAGCAGCTGAAAGACCTAGGTGTCGACCAGTTCGCCGGCTACTTGCAACACGACAACAAGGAAGAGACACTCCGGGTCTACGGCGAGACGATCATGCCCGCGCTGCGCAAACAGGTGACGGCTAGGACGTGATTTCGCGGTTCGACGACAGAGGGCCCGGTTACTCGATCCGTAAAGCCGTCATTACGCCGTCCCGGATCGGCACGATGCTGCCGACGTACCGGGTGTCCTCGGCGACCAGCCGGTTGTGGTCCCGGATGAAGGCGGTCGAGCCGGTAACGCCTTCCCGCTCGGTTGCGACGCGCCCGCTCCAGATGGTGTTGTCACACAGCCACAGTCCACCGACCCGGATGCGTTCACGCGCCGCGCGCCAACAATCCGGGTAACCGTCCTTGTCGACGTCGCAGTACACCACGTCGAAGTCGCCCGCTTCCTCCGCGAACTCATGGAGCGCATCACCGACCCGGTAGCGCACCCGGTCCCACATCCCTGCCGTGCTGAGATAGTCCTCGGCCAGCCTCGCGTTCTTCGGCTCGCCGTCCGTGCACACGACCTCGCCGTCCGGCCCCACGGCCCGTGCGAACCAGTACGCCGAATACCCGTATCCCGACCCGAGCTCCATCACCCGGCGAGCGCCGATGGCTCGCGCGGCAAGCTCGAGGAAGCGACCGGTCGCCCTCCCGACGATTGGGAATCCATGCTCTGCGGCCCGTGCTTCCATCTCGACCAGAACCGGTTCCTCGTGTTCCGTCCTCGCCAATTCGGTCAGGTAGTTCTCTACCGCGTCGTCCATCCACCGACTCACCCTCGGACTCTACGCGGGTCGTGACGGTTAGAGCGCGCCTATCGCCTCTTCGACGGCTGCTGCGTCTGGACCTCAACTCTCAGCGAGGCGTCTCGGGGCGATCACCAAGAGTGCGCTAGATGAGGGTGAGCGACCCTGAGTCGTGGTCCGGCTGCGGGTCACCATCAGCGGCCGTCCGTGGGATGCGTAGGGTCATGATCACAATCAGGATGGCGGAGATCATGATGACAGCCACCGTGAGGTAGCCGGTGCCCGGAGGTTCGTCCCAGTCGCGCTCGCTGAAGCCAACCATGATCATGTACGCGAGCATCTGGTGAAAGATGCCAAAGGCTGTAGTGCCCCACAGCGCCAGCGCAACGCGAAGGAAGCGACGGCGCGTGCGAACTTCCGGCTGCCAGACCCAGATCATGGCCAACGCAAGGAGAGCAGACCACTCGACGGCCACCGGCAGCATCGTCAGGAGAGGGTTGTCTTCTCCTCGTTCAGCATCGCCGATCATCACCGCTACGGCCAGCGCCATAACAACTGTGGCAAGACCGGGGAGAGCCGCGACCGCCTTGGTCCTCAGCTGCCATCGAAGGCCGAGGACGAGCGTGAGCCAGGCCAACCCGGCAAGCGCCATAGCAAGGACGAGCAGCTCGGAGGTCCACGGCGCCTGCTCGGAGATATCCCCGTCCATCCGCGCCTCACACGCGCGCATCGCCGCCTTGACTGCGGGGTCAAGTTTTTCGTACTCCTCATAAGTGCGTCCGTCCCCCGAGAAGGGCTGAAGGAGGGTGCCTTCCAACATGGTTCCCCGGCACGGCAGCCAGTACAGGTAGGTCGACCAGGCGGCGGCGACGGCCGAAGCCAGCATCAAGCCCGCTGCCAGCAACCACAGCCAGCGCTGCTCCTTCACGCTCTGACCGTACCGATTCCTCGGAAGTCAGGTGCCAAGAGCTGATTTTCAATGATGAGAGGTCGACGCTCATGCGCTCCAGCTGTGTGACCCGCCGGCTCGTATTGCAGTGACCTCGATTGGGCGTGGCTTCTTGCTCTTCGCGTCCACCTTCTCGTCGATTCAACCCCGCGACATTTCGTTTGGGTTCGAACTCGCGACGATCATCAGAGGCGGTGTGCGCCGCATGTATACCGAGGGCGAGAACATCTACTACATCACGCTTCGGAACGAGGATTACGTGATGCCGCCGATGCCGGCGGGAGTAGAAGAAGGCATTCTCAAGGGCATATATCCGTACGTCAAGGCGGACAAGCCCGCCGCCAAACATGTGCAGTTGTTCGGCGGTGGGTGCATCATGCTGCAGGGACCTGCACTCAGCTGAGGTTGGAGGTCCGTTCCCACGCACGGAGCAATGCGTAGCGAAGGAAGAAGCAGACGCCGATGAGCCAAGTCAACGATCGTTGGGATCACGCCTGGGGTTACCGAGACACGCAGCTTGAGTTGGGACCCGACGGTCACGTCCGGTTATCGGGTGGGCGTTACGAAATTAGCGGGGTCCCCATGCCCGGCTTTCTTTCGTTCTGCGAAGAGTCCCTTGGCGTCAAGTTGGACACCACACACCTTCGTGAAGAAGTGCCGCTCGCCGTGGCGGCACCCAACAAAAACGCTGAGTTCTGCCAAGCCGTCGAGCAAGAGTTTGCCGGCGACTACAGCTACGACGACCGCGCGCGCGCCGCTCATAGCCACGGTCAAGCCACTGGGGACGAAGTGTTCCAAGCGCTCTACGGCCAATTGCCGCGCGTGGTCGACATGGTGTTCTACTGCAAGTCGGAGGTCGCCGCCAAACGCCTGACCGAGCTTGCAGTCGCCAACAACGTATGCCTGGTGCCTTACGGCGGCGGGACGAACGTGACTGGTTGTCTCACGCTCCCTAGCGGTGAGACGCGGATGATCGTGGCCGTGGACATGCGGCCCATGGACAAGATCGAGTGGATACACCGCCAGAACCGGCAAGCTTGCGTTCAGGCTGGGATCACCGGCGCGGAACTCGAACGTAAGCTGCGGCTCGAAGGGTTTACCTGCGGCCATGAGCCAGATAGCCAAGAGTTTTCGACGCTCGGCGGTTGGATCTCGACCAACGCCAGCGGCATGAAACGCAATCGCTATGGCGCGATCGAAGACATCGTCGAGCAGATCTTTTTGGTGACCCCGAACGGTGAACTCGAGACCATGGACAAGTTCCCGCGCCAATCGGCGGGCGTTCAGGTCAAACCCTCCTTGTTCGGCTCGGAAGGCAACTTTGGCCTGATCACGAAAGCGGTGATCCGCATTCGCGAGTTGCCGGAAGCCACCAAATACCAGTCGTTGATCTTCCCGAACTTCGTGCGTGGCGTCGAGTTCTTGCGCGCCCTCAGCGGAACGTCCTTCGTGCCGGCGAGCATCCGCTTGGTCGACAACATGCAGTTCCGGTTCGGCCACGCCCTCAAGGCCATGGAAACGAGCCAGTTGGCGGTAGCCAAATCCAAGCTGCAGAAGGTGTTTCTCACCTCCGTCAAGCGTGTGGACCTCGGGCAAATATGCGTGGCCACGGTGGTGATGGAAGGTCGCGCTGCGGAGGTCGCCGCTCAGGAGAAGCTGATTGGGCAACTCGCCGGTGAGTACCAAGGGTTCTTCGCGGGCGGCGGCAACGGCAAACGCGGATACAACTTGACCTTCGCGATCGCCTACATCCGCGACTTCATGACGAAGATGCACGTGATGGGGGAGACGCTCGAGACCACGGCGCCGTGGGACAAGATCCACGACATCTGCGAGGCTGTAAAAGACGAAGCCGGGCGCATTCACGCCGACTACGGTCTGAGTGGTAAGCCCTTCGTCTCTTATCGCGTCACTCAGCTCTACACCTCCGGCGTTTGCGTCTACTGCACCTACGGCGCGTACACCCGCGGGCACGACGGGGCCGAAATTTGCCGTCGCGGCCGACCAACGTCTGCGTCATGCCATCGTGCGCAGCGGTGGCGCGATCTCCAATCACCACGGCATTGGGAAGTTCCGCAGCAAGTTGCTGCACGAGCGCATGTCACAGCCCAACGTCGAGATCGTCGAAGCGATGAAGCAGAAACTTGACGCCGACAACGTGTTCGGCATTGCCAATGGCGTGTTCGATCGCCGCTGAGTGAGCCCGGCTGGCGTGCCCACAACCGGTTGGTGCCGCGCCGGTTCGTGCGCGAGAAATCGGGTCCATCGTGCCTCATATGTCAGGGTGAGAATCGTGCACGGGCAGCTGATATCGGACCGCTACCGGCTGGAGGCCGTGCTGGGCCGCGGGGGAATGGCGACGGTCTGGCGTGGCGTTGACCAGCGACTGGGACGCCCCGTCGCGGTCAAGTTGCTCGACCGGGCAGATACGGCCGACCCGGTTATGCTGCAGCGGTTCGACCGGGAGGCCCGAACGGTCGGCGGCCTCACCCATCCAAATATCGTCGCCGTCTACGACGTGGGCACGGATAACGGGGTGCCGTACCTGGTGATGGAACTCATCGACGGGACCAGCGTCGCCGCGCTGCTCGCTAGCGGCCCACTGCCGGTCGACCAAGCAGTCGAAGTCGCTCGCCAGACCTGTGACGCGCTCGCGATGACACACGCCCAAGGCGTGGTGCATCGGGACATCAAGCCGGCCAACATTCTCCTCACCCCCACGGGCACGGTAAAGGTCTGCGACTTCGGCATCGCCCGCCTCACCCACCAGCAGCTGACCAACCTCACCGCACCGCATACGGCCATCGGCACCAGCGCTTACATGGCCCCGGAACAGGCCAGCGGCGCTGCGGTGGACGCCCGCACGGACCTGTACGCGCTGGGCTGCGTCATGTACGCCATGCTCACCGGTCATCCACCGTTTACCGGCGACAATCCACTCACCGTGCTCTGGCAGCACCAACATCAGCCTGCCCTGGCAGTGGCATCCCTACGCCCGGACACACCCGCCGACCTCGATGCGCTGATCGCTCGCCTGCTGGCCAAGAACCCTTCTGAGCGACCCGCCACCGCTACCGAGGTGCGCGACCGGCTCACGGCGCGTGCCGAGAGCGAGGCGGCGGCCGCCGCCCAACCAACTCGCATGCTCCCGGCCGTTTCCGCAACACAGACTCTGCCTGTCCTTGAACACGGCGAGGAACCAGCTGCCCCCGTCGGCGGTCGATTCCGTCTCGGCCCGGCGGGCATCGCCGCGGTCGCCCTCGGCGCCGCGATTCTCGCCGCGCTTATCGTCGCCCTGCTCATCGGGTCCCAACGCCCAGGCACCGATGCCGCC
>DATEWO010000100.1:0-4741 GCA_035257925.1 Propionibacteriaceae bacterium
GGCTGCTGGACTTTGGCCGCCATTTTTCTCATCCACTGGGGGGTGCCGCGTGGCTCGATGTCACCGGCCGACCTGACCTGTCACGGCCGGTCTATACCTGGATCACCGCCCGGATGGTGCATGTGTACGCCCTCGGCCATCTCCTGGGCCGCGCCGGCGATCTTGATCTGGCAGAGCAGGCGCTCGCTGGGCTGACCGGCCGGCTGACGGATCGTTCCAGCGGCGGCTGGGTGACCTGCGTCGACGCCGCTGGTAACAGTCCGGACGAGAAGGCGTGTTATACCCACGCTTTTGTCGTGTTGGCTGCCTCCTCCGCCGCCGTGGTGGGGCTGCCCGGCGCTCGCGACCTGCTCACCGAAGCGGTGAGCCTTTGGAACCAGCGATTCTTCGACGCTGAGGCAGGAATGTATGCCGACTCCTGGAACCGCAGCTTCAGCCAGCTCAGTGATTATCGGGGCGTCAATGCCAACATGCACGGCGTGGAAGCCCTCTTGGCCGCTGCAGATGTGACTGGTGATCAGGTGCTGCGCGAGCGTGCTCTGGGAGTCGCTCGCCGGGTAGCACTGGAGTTCGCCCAACCGCATGCATGGCGGATACCTGAACACTTCAGTTCGCGCTGGGAGCCGCAGCTCGAACACAACCGCGATCACCCGGACGATCAGTTCCAGCCGTACGGCGCCACCATCGGGCACGGCCTGGAATGGTCGAGATTGCTGCTGCATCTGGAGGCATCGTTACCCGATCCGCCGGACTGGCTGCTGCCGGCAGCCGAGGCGCTGTTCGATCGAGCCGTGGTCGATGGCTGGGCCGTTGATGGTGCAGACGGCTTCGTCTACACCACCGACTGGGACGGCACTCCGGTGGTCCGCGACCGGATGCATTGGGTGCTGGCCGAGGCCATTGCTGCGGCTGCGGCGCTTCGGACCCGCACCGGTGATGATCGTTATGCCGAGCTAGCCACTACCTGGTGGACCTACGCCGAGCGCTACTTGTTCGATCGGAGGTACGGGTCATGGCACCACCAGCTCGATGCCAACAATCACCTCACGAACACGGTCTGGCCAGGCAAGCCGGACCTCTATCACGCAGTGCAGGCCACCCTCATCCCACGCCTTCCGCTCGCCCCGAGCATGGCAACAGCACTAGCACTATGACGGGTGGCCGCTTCGCCGACTGCAGGAGCTCGCGATGGGCTTTGGTGGCGGGCCGGCGCGTGTGCGAGCGACGAAGGAGGCGAATCTGTCGGCTACCCGTCAGAGTGCGATGCACGGACGCACTATGACGGACGGCCGCTTCTGGCGACTGCAGGAGCAGCGGATCAGTCAAGCGCCTCCGCGCGGTAGAGGAGGGCGTGGTCGGGATGCATGCCGGCAGCCATCACTCCGGTCGAGGCCAGTGCGACACCGGAAAGTATCAGGCCGGCGCCACCATCGGCCGGCAGACCCCAGCCGAGAGCTCGGCGTTCTCCTGACGGCTCCCACTCCCTGGTAATCGCTCCCCACCAGGGCGGTGGATCCAAACCCGATGGTGGGCGCCCGACGGGGACTGGGCGGATACGGTAGCGGCGGTCCGGATCCAGTCCAGGGAATCGCAGTCGGCCAGGCAGCATAACTCCCGATTGGCCAATGAAGGCGACGGTATAGATGGCCGACGAGCGATCCGGGGCGATTATGCCGTACCCGAAGATGGTGGGGTCCGGGAAGTCGAGGCGTATCAGGTCGCCGCCCATCAACAGCCTTCGGTTGGCCTTGTAGAAGCTGATCCACTCTGCAAGCTCGGCCAACTCCTGGGCAGTCGCTGCCGTGAGGTCCCATTCGATGCCGAGATGTCCGAATAGGGCCGTAGCCGCGCGGAATGACAGGTCGTGCACCCGGCCGGTGGTATGGGAACGAGTCGACGCAATGTGGGAGCCCAACAACTCCGGCGGCACCAGCTGGGAGGTCCAGCGGTTCATCTGCTGGCGTTCCAGCGGATCGATGCAGTCGCTCACCCAGATACGGTCGGTGCGTTCCAGTACACCAAGATCAACACGGGCGCCGCCGGAGGAGCAGCTCTCGATTTCGAGCCCTTGATGGGCGGCCTTGATCTCATCAACCAGCCGGTAGAAGGCCAGAGTCTGCTCATGAACCCCTGGTCGGCCGTCGGGTGCGCTGCCAGCATCGATCAAGTCGCGGTTGTGATCCCACTTGATGTAGCTGATCTTGTACTCAGTGAGGATGTCAAAGATCGCATCCCGGATGTAGGCATAGCACTCCGGGATTCCCAAGTTGATTACCTGTTGATGACGGGATTCCACAGGTAGCCGGTCCCCGGTAGCCATGATCCAATCTGGATGGGCACGGGCTATTGCAGAGTCGAGGTTGACCATCTCAGGTTCGAACCAGAGACCGAACTCCATGCCGAGCCCGGTCACCTTGTCCACCAGGGGATGGAGGCCGTGCGGCCACACATCTGTTGATACGGTCCAGTCGCCGAGCCCGGCACGATCATCGCGTCGCGCGCCGAACCAGCCGTCATCCAGCACGTAGCGCTCCACGCCGATGGCCGCCGCACATTCGGCAAGTTCCGCGAGATGGTCCAAGTCATGATCGAAATAGACCGCCTCCCAGACGTTGAGCGTCACAGGACGGGTGGTCGACGGATGGTGCTCTCGAGCGCGGAGGAAGCGGTGGAACCGTCGTGCCACCGCGTCCAAACCACGGGCGTACGAGCCGTAGATCCATGGAGTGCTGTAGACCTGGCCGGGTTGCAAGATCACTTCACCCGGCAACAGCAGTTCCCCGCCACCGATCACCTGGGTGCCAGTGAAGAGCCGCTCCGCATAGTGGGTATGGTTTCCGCTCCACGCGGTGTGCACGGCCCAGATCTCCCCGTCGGTGAAGGAGAATCCCGGCTCACCCACGTGCAACAGGGTGGCTGCGTCTGCGCCTGTGCGGCCCTTTCGGCCCTCACGCAGATGTGTCCCGGTACCGAGCGGCCGCCGTTGCGGTACCCGCTCCTTGCCCCAATGGCCAGCGAAATCCAGGATCTCCCGGGCATTCTGAGGGATCGGGAAGGCGATGACGCAGTCGTGTACTGCATACGCATCTTCGCCGAGGTTGATGACCTCGGCGCGTGCCCTGATGAGCCCACCAATGGTCAGTTCGATGGTCATGATGAGCTGAAGCCGGGCCACTTCGTCGACCGCGTCCACCTCCACCGAGCTGGGCCCGGCGTTGATCATGGTCGTCGCGCCCTCACTGGTGATCACCGGTTCACCGTCGACCCGGACCTCGGTTGCAGTGAACTTGGGTGACCAGGCCCGCCCGGCCCGAGATCCGCTTAGGCCGGGGCGACCGACCCAGCCGGTCCAGTGCTCAGGCAGCAGCGCGAGGCGAATCGGTTCGTCGACAATATTCGGGCCGCCAGGGTCAATATTGGAGAGGATCAGCGCCTCGGCATCGGCGAGCTCGAGAGTCTGGAGGTCTGCCCCCCAATGCACAATCGCAGGGAGCTGCCCATCGGAGATATCCAGCACGAGCGAGGCGCCCTCGGACCGAAGGGCGATCACACAGTTGGCGCGTCCGACCATGGTGGTCGCTCCTTCCGTCGGAGCGCGATTCGAACGTTCACCCTACTCAGGAAGGACAAACTCTTTCGCGAATCCCGCGAAACCTCCCCCCAGCCAGCATTTCTCTGCGCAATCCAAGCGTCTGTGGCAAATCTGTCACAGCGCTCTGGTGAAGTTATGCGGGACTCATGCGGCGCCGAGCATCTCGAGGGCTTCGCGCACCATCGCCATGACCTCCGCCGACCGCTCATCGATCATCGCGGAGGTGAAGCGCAACACGCACCAGCCGTCAAGAATCAAAAGATTCTGTCGCCAGCGGTCGGTCTCGAACACTTCTGAGCCGCTGTGATAGAGCCTGCCGTCGAGCTCTATGGCCAGCTTGACGCCTCGGAAGACCACATCAAGGAAGAACAGGGAGCCACCGAGCACAACGGGCTGGTTCGCCTTCCAGGCGGTCATTCCTGCGTCTCGAAGAAGCCGGTGGAACCTGCGTTCCGCAGCCGACCAGGGCTCATCCTTGGAGTCCAACAGCAGCCGGCGCCGTTCCGCGTTTCCGAGGCGGGCGCTGGTCAGATGCAGTGCACGGTACAGATCCTGCAATGTGGTGGCCCGTGCCCGAAGCGCCTCGTCGATGGCGTCGCCACCATGAGACTCGCACAGGTCCAGTGCGGTGAGTGCCGGACAGGTGTAACGGAGGCCGGCTCTACTGATAACTAGTTCGGGGGGCACCTGACGCCGGCTGAAGTGAAACCCGCGTTGCGGCTGCCGGCGGTGCCTTAGCGCGCACGCGACGGTAGGAACTCGGATGGTGGGCCAGAAGGAGACGCGCGCCGCGGCCGCGCCCACCAGAACCGCGTTTGGGTCCCAAGCCATCAGAGCCCGAATTCGGGTATCAAGGGTTTCACTGTCTAGCCGCGCCGAATAAACCCCGGGCAGCACCGCATGCAGGTCGCCTCGGCGGACGAGCCACCGAATCGGGCCGACGAGGTCAGGATGGTCGCGAAGAGAGATAACACCCTCTTGCGCAAGAACTGCTTGGATGTCGAAATGAGAAGTCTTCACACTTAGTGAAGGCCCCAAAAATGGGTCGGATGTTAACGCCGAGGCAATACTTTCGTCCCCGAAATCACACTCCAGGCGAAGGGACCGGTCTCGATTCACGCTCGACCGCCGCTGGATGTCGTCGGCTGG
>DATEWO010000101.1:0-2875 GCA_035257925.1 Propionibacteriaceae bacterium
GGTCGCCGCATCCAGCGTGAGCTGGCCGGCACCGGCCGCAAGATCACCTTGGAGTTGGGCGGCAAGGGCGCCAACATTGTGTTCGAGGATGCGGCGCAGGATCAGGCGGTCGAGGGCATCATCAACGGCATCTTCTTCAACCAGGGACAAGTGTGCTGCGCAGGCTCGCGTCTGCTGGTTCAGGAGTCGATAGCTGAGGAGTTCGTTGAGCGGCTCAAGCAACGGGTCGAGACACTGCGGGTCGGCGACCCGATGGACAAGAACACCGACGTAGGAGCGATCAACTCCGAAGCACAATTGGGTCGCATTACCGCGCTGATGAACGCCGGAATCGCGGAGGGCGCGGACCTTTGGTCCTCCTCGTGCCCACTGCCGAAGAATGGCTACTACCTCTCCCCCTCGATCTTCACCAATGCGACGCCTTCGATGAGGATTGCTCGCGACGAAATCTTCGGGCCGGTACTCACCACGATGACGTTCCGGACGCCAGACGAAGCGGTCAGCAAAGCCAACAACAGCCCGTACGGCCTCTCGGCTGGCGTGTGGACGGAGAAGGGGTCCCGGGCTATGGGTATGGCAGCCGCACTGCGGGCGGGCGTGATCTGGGACAACACCTTCAATCGCTTCGATCCGGCAGCCAGCTTTGGCGGCTACAAGGAGTCGGGATTCGGACGCGAGGGTGGACCATCGGGTCTAGCCGCCTATTTGGATACCGACGATGAGGGGGTCGTGGAGTGACCCACTTGGCGGTCTCCAAGACCTACAAGCTCTTCATCGGCGGCGCCTTCCCGCGGTCGGAGTCCGGCCGCACCTTCCAGGCACGCGACAGCAAGGGCACCTTCATGGCGAATGCTGCGTTGGCCTCACGCAAGGACCTGCGCGATGCCGTTGTTGCGGCCCGCAAGGGTTACGCCGCCTGGTCGAAAGCCACCGCGTACAACCGCGGTCAGGTGATCTACCGGATCGCCGAAATGCTGGAAGGCCGTCGAACCGAGTTGGTTGAACTGATCATGATCAGTACCGGTGTTTCGAGCAAGGTCGCCACTGCGGAGGTTGAGGCGGCCATTGATCGGCTGGTGCATTACGCCGGCTGGACAGACAAGCTGGCCGCGGTGCTTGGAAGTTCCAACCCCGTGTCAAGCCCCTATTTCTCCTACTCCGCTCCGGAACCGACCGGCGTAGTGGGGATCCTCGCGCCAACTGGATCGCCGCTGCTCGGCTTGGTATCGGTGATCGCACCAGTGATCACTGGGAGCAATGCTTGCGTAGCGATCGCTGCCGAAGAGGATCCGTGCGTGGCGATCACCTTTGCGGAAATCGTCGCGACTTCCGACGTACCGGCAGGAGTGATCAACATCTTGACCGGGAGGGTCAGCGAACTGGCTCCACACGTCGCTGCTCACGCCGATGTGAATGCCCTCGATCTCACCGGCGCCCCTTCGGAGCTGCGGGCGTCTCTGGAGCAGGCTGCTGCTGAAACCGTGAAGCGGATTTATGCGCCGAAGGGCGAACCCGATTTCACGGCCCCACCAGGAATCGCGCGACTGCGCGCGTTCCTTGAGATCAAGACGGTCTGGCATCCAACAGGTGCCCTCTCACTGTCGGGAGGCAGCTCTTACTAGGCCGATGTGGGTGCGGAATAGCTAAGGGCCCGCGCGAGTTCCGGCCGGCATGACCATTGATGGAGTCAAGACCATAGGGTTGATCGGGGCCGGGAATATCGGTGGCCAGGTTGCCCGTGCAGCAATCGCCAGCGGCTACGACGTGGTGCTCAGCAACTCACGCGGACCGGCGACGTTGGCCGATCTGGTCTCCGAACTCGGCCCGCGCGCCCGTGCCGGCACCAGCGAGGAGGCGGCCGCGGCTGGTGATCTAGTAGTGGTGGCTGTTCCGCTGAAGGCGATCGGCGATATTCCCGTCGAACCACTCGTGGGCAAGGTGGTGATTGATGCCAACAACTACTACCCGCGGCGGGACGGCAACATCGCTGCCCTCGACGATGACAGCGTGACCAGCTCGGAGCTGCTACAGGCCCGGCTGCCTGGCGCCCGCGTTGTGAAGGCCTTCAACCACATCTACGCCCGCCAGATCGCCACCGACGGCACGCCACCGGGTACGCGGAACAGAAGGGCGTTGGCCATCGCTGGGGACGACCCAGTCGCAAAGGTCCGGGTGGCCGAGCTGATCGACGGGTTCGGTTTCGACGTGGTTGACGCCGGTCCGCTGGCTGAAAGCTGGCGCATCCAACCCGGTACGCCGGGCTACGTCCAGCGGTTGAACGCCGACGAATTGACTGCCGCCCTAGCGGCTACCGAGCGTCGGAGCTAACAAGCTCACACCGTCGTTACGGCGGGTCGGGTGCTCGGCTGAGGTAGTGGTGGCCGGTGGGTGTGGTGATGTGGATGGTGTGGGGTCGGTCGAGTTGTCCGGCGTTGATCACGTTGATCTGCCAGCCGGGCATTTCCCGCGCGTAGTTGCATCTGGTGCAGGTGCCGCGACCATTCTCAAATGTGGTGGGTCCGTCGTCGCTGTGCCGGGTGATGTGGTCAAGGTGGCGGATCGGCGCATCACAATAGGGATCCCGACAGGTGTGATCCCGCAGCCGGATGAGTTTGGCCAGCCAGCCGTCGAAGCAGCGCCGGGTCGGATCCCCACCCACAAGCGGGCCGGAGCGGCCCTTGACACCGGTAGGTGCGGTGAACAACCGGCGCCACCATTTGCGTCCCTGACTGGTGGTGAGGATTTCCCAGGCCAGCTGCTGCGGCAGCGGCCCATAACCAGGAATCACCGGGGCGCTGGGATCATTGCGGCTGATCAGGCTCTCAAGCGGCATCATGATCTGCAACTCAACATTCACATCGGCGGCTGTGGTTTG